>NZ_JBHZEN010000042.1:0-52554 GCF_050958625.1 Amycolatopsis sp. 3B14 | reverse complement strand
GCCGCGAACCGCGCAGCCGCCAGCGGGGGAGGCCACCGCCGCCCGGTGCCGCGAACCGCGCAGCCGCCAGCGGGGGAGGCCACCGCCGCCCGGTGCCGCGAACCGCGCAGCCGCCAGCGGGGGAGGCCACCGCCGCCCGGTGCCGCGAATCGCACGGCCGCCACCGCGGGAGGCCACCGCCGCCCGGTGCCGCGAACCGCGCAGCCGTCACCACAGGGCGATCCGGTCGTCGCAAGGTCACTCACCACGTGCGGCGCCGGAGGGTGCGGGACGGCGGCTCCTCGTACCGGGCCCGGTAAGCGGCCGCGAACCGGCCGAGGTGGGTGAATCCCCAGCGGCCCGCGACGTGCGTGACGGTCGTCCGGGACGGGTCCGTGTCCAGCAGGTCCTGGTGCGCCCGGTCCAGCCGCACGTTCTGCAGGTACGCCATCGGCGTCATCCCGGTCTCCGCGCGGAACCCGTTGGTCAGCGCGCGCGCCGACACCGACACGGCGGCGGCGAGCCGCCCGGTGGTCCACTCCCGGTCCGGGTAGGCCTGCACCAGGTCCACCGCGCAGCGCACGGCCGACCGGCCGGGCGAGGCGGTCCCGGTGGTCAGCTGGTCGCTGTAGTTGTGCGGCTGCCCGGTCAGCAGCGCGTCGAAGACGATCTGCTCCAGCCGGCGCGCCGCGAGCGGATGGCTCAGCAGTTCGCTCTCCTGCCGCGCGGCCCGGGTCAGCAGCATGAGCGCCTCGACCCACGTCCGCGCCGGGCCGCGGCTCAGGTCCATCCGCGCGGCGAAGGCCAGCCGCGGGCCCACGTCGCGGCCGAGGAGCTGCCGCAGTTCGCGCTCGACCTCCCGCCCGTCGAGCATCACGCACAGCTGCTCGGTCCCCGGCGCCCAGTCCAGCTCCGCGGGCGCCTCCGGCGCGAACACCGTCGCCGTCCCGGGCTCGCTGACTACCGCCGGCCCGTCGCCGGAGTGGTACCGCGCCCGACCCGCCAGCGGGAGCACGACGTGGTAGTGCGCGTTCGGCGGGCACCGCACCCGGATCCGCGGCCCGAAGCTGATCAACCCGATCGTCAGCGCGGTGTGCGCCGTCGCGTCCAGCCGCATCGCCAGTTCGCCCCGCTCCGGCAGCAG
Organism: Amycolatopsis sp. 3B14; assembly: GCF_050958625.1. Classification (NCBI taxonomy): domain Bacteria; kingdom Bacillati; phylum Actinomycetota; class Actinomycetes; order Pseudonocardiales; family Pseudonocardiaceae; genus Amycolatopsis; species Amycolatopsis sp. 3B14. Next base: position 51,431 of record NZ_JBHZEN010000042.1, on the reverse strand, counting down.
TTCGAGGGGCAGGTACAGCCGGGTGAGCGTGTCCCGCGCCTCGTCCGGATCGCTGGTGGTGAAGGTGACGTGTCCGTTGCCCACGGCGGACCTCCTTGCCGGCACCACCCACCAGTGTGCCCCGCGCCGCAAGCGGATGGAATTCGTGCCGGAAACGGATAGCCGGGACCGCGCGCCCGGGTTTCGATCGACGGCGTGGCGGTGGTCTTCGAGCGGCGGGAGGAGCCGTGCCGGCGGTGCCGGGACGTGGTCGCGGTGAAGACCGTCGTCGAGTCGACGTCCCGGATGACCCTGCGGGTGCGGGAAACCGTGCACGCCGACGACGGCTCCCCCGCGGACGCCGCGTGTGCCCGCGATCAGACGGGCTGACCGGCCGAGGACGCGAGCCGCGCCAGCACCTCCACGTCGGTGGCGAAGTCGCTCCCGGACTGGGGCAGCAGCGCGACGTGGTCGGCGCCTGCGGCCAGGTGCTCGCGCACCTTCACCGCGATCGCGTCCGGTTCGCCGTACGCCACGACCGCGTCCACCAGGTGGTCCGCGTCCGCGGGATATCCGGCCCGCGCGACGGCGCGGGCGAACCACGGCTGCCCGAGCGTGCCCGTCACCCGCGCGACGGCCTCCGCTCGGCTCGCGCCGGGCATCACGGCCAGCCCGGCGACCAGCAGCTTGCCCGGGCCGAGCACGCGCCGGGCCAGCGCGGTCGCTTCGGGCGGCAGCATGGCGGGCATCGCGCCGTCGGCCAGCTCCCCCGCCAGCGCCAGCATCTTCGGGCCGTTCGCCGCCAGGATGCGCGGGTACTCGGCAGGGCCCATCCGGTCCACGTAGTCGCGCATCGTGGCCAGCGGGTCGCCGTACTCGCGACCGGTGTCGGCCGCCTGCTGCGGGTAGCCGACGCCCAGCCCGAGCACGAGCCGCCCGGGGTGGGCCCGGTGCAGGAACTCCGCGGCGGCCGCGGCCGTCCGCGCGTCCCGGGTCCAGATGTTGGCGACACCGGTCCCGAACACGACCCGCTCCGTGGCCTCCAGCAGCACGGCCAGTTGCACCAGCGCGTCCTTGCCGGGGAACTCGTTGGTCCAGATCGTGCCGTAGCCGGCGTCCGCCAGCCGGACGGCGGCCGCGGGCAGCTCCCGCGGCGCGGGCGGATCGGTGAACGGGACCGGCAGGTACACCCCGACCCGGCCCAGCGATGGGATCTGCACGAAAACCACTCCTTGCGAACAGGTGACCGTTGCTCCCACCGTGCTGCCGTCGCCGGCGGCCGGTCCAACGCCTGTTCCGCATCCGGCGATGCGATCCGGGCATCACCGCAGGTAGCTTGGGACGATGGCCGAGCACGCCGACCTGGACCTGCGACTGGTGCGGTACTTCGTGGCCGTGGCCGAGCACGGCCACTTCGGCCGCGCCGCGGCGGACCTGCACATCACCCAGCCCTCGCTGAGCCGCCAGATCCGCGGCCTCGAACGGCAGCTGGGCGCCCGCCTGCTGGACCGCAGCCCGCGCGGCACCCGGCTCACCGAGGCCGGCGAGGTCTTCCTGCCGCTGGCGAAGGACCTGCTGCGCTCGGCCGCCCGCGCAGCCGGCCGCACCCGCGCCGCCGCCCGGCCCGCCCGGATCACCATCGGTCACGCCGTGAACGTCCTCGTCACGCCGGCCGTGCGCGAGATGCGGCGCCGTCATCCGGAGGCAGAGGTGCGCACCCGGCACGTGGGCTGGCACGAGGTGCCCGCGGCGCTGCTCGACCACCGGGTGGACGCGGCCGTGGCGCGGCTGCCGTTCCCCACCGGCGGGCTGCACGTGACCGTTCTCCACGACGAGCCGCGGGTGCTGTTGCTGCCGCGCGACCACCGGCTGGCGGGCAAGGAGTCGGTGCGGCTCGACGACATCGCCGACGAACCGCTGCCGCGCGTGCCGGGTGACGCGGAGTGGAACGCCTTCTGGCGGGTCGACCCGCGGCCCGGCGGCAGGCCGGCGCCGGACGGGCCGGTGATCGGCGCGGTCGAGGACAAGGTCGAGCTGGTCGCCGGCGGGCAGGCGATCGCCATCGTGCCGGCAAGCGCCGGGCTGACGGGCCTGCGCCCGGACCTCACCACGGTCCCGCTGGAGGACGTCGAACCGAGCCACGTCGTGCTCGCCACTCGCGCGGACGACCGGAGCCGTCTCGTCGCCGCGTTCCGCAGGATCGCGCAGGCTCAGCTCAGCGGCGCGTGAACACGCATCACGCGGACCAGCCGAGTTCCGGCCCGAGCTTGGTCGCGATGTCGGTCAGGATCTGCACGTAGTCGGCGTGCTCGAAGGTGAACGGCAGCGCGAAGGCGACCTCGTCGACCTCCCGGAACGCGGCGTGCGCGTGCAGCCGTCCGGCGATCTCGGCGGACGTGCCCACCAGGTCGGGGGCGAACATCATCCGCGCCGGGCCCTGCGGAGCGGTGGTCCGCGGCGTGCGCTTGGCGGCGTACTCGGCGTACTTCGCGCGCTGCGCGGCGGTGGCCGAGTCGGTCGGGATGACCACCAGGCCCTGCGACACGCGGGCGCGGTCGCCGTCCGGGTGGTGGGCGCGGAAAGCGCGGATGTGGGAGAGCTGGATCTCGGCGAAGTCCTCCGACTCCTCGGCCTTGACGACGCTGCTGGTCAGCAGGTTCATCCCGTTCTCGCCCGCCCAGCGCGCCGAGCCGAGGCTGCCCGCGCCGTACCAGAGGCGGCGGCCGAGGCCGGGGGAGTGCGGCTGGACGCGGTCGGAGAAGACCTCGAAGCCCTCGGTGCCGCGGAAATCGGTGACGGGCTCGCCGCGGACCGCGTCCAGGAGACGGCGGACGCGCTGGTGGCTGAAGTCCTCGGCGTCCGCGGTGTCCGGGTAGAGCGCGTCCTTGACCTGGTCCCAGTGCATCGGCGGGCCGACCGACAGGCCCGGGTTGAGGCGGCCCCCGGAGAGGATGTCGACGGTGGCGAGGTCCTCGGCGAGGCGGAGCGGGTTCTCCCAGCCCATCGGGATGACCGCGGTGCCCAGCTCGATGCGCCGCGTGCGCTGCGAGGCGGCCGCGAGGACCGCGACCGGCGAGGAGATGCCGAACTGCAGGTGCCGGTGCCGCACCCAGGCGCTGTCGAAGCCGAGCTGCTCGCCCAGCTCGATGATCTCCAGCGTGCTCTCGTGGCCGGCGCGCGGGTCGGCCTCCTCGAACAGGCCGATGGTGAGGAAGCCCAGCTTCCGCAGCGGTCGTGACACGCGTCCTCCCGGGGTCCGTGATCACGATTCTGGCACCGGATCCCGGGCGGACGGCGGTCGTCCCACATGCCGGAGCTACCCCGCGGCGAGCAGCTCCTCGGCCACCGGCGCGTACGCGCCCAGCTCGTCGTGCAGATCGGGCGCTGGGAGCACCTCCGGCTCCGGCGTGCCCGCCGCCTCACCGGCCAGCGCGCGGCGCACGAAGGCGGCCACCACCCGCGGCGCGGGCGCCACCTGGCCGCCCAGGTAGGCCAGCACCAGCAGGTCCTCGCCGCAGCGGGCCTCCACCGCCAGTGACCAGCCGTAGCGCTCGTCCCACAGCAGGGCCACGTCGCGGTCCGGGAACGCGGGCACGTGCCCGTCGATCGCGAGGTAGGCGCTCAGCGGCGCGTCCAGTTGCACGAAAGAGCCGTGCCCGCTCAGGCCGAGTTCCTCCTCGACCAGTCCGATGTACCGGCGCAGGCCCCGCGCCGGTTTGCTCTGCGGGTCGAGACCCGGGTTCGGGAACACCTGCTCTCACCTCCCGAAAATATCTATAGTCAAGACTGGAGATTGAGTCAATCGAGCGAAGCAGATAGACTCTTCAAGTGGCTGTAGACAAGCTGGATGACGAGGACTACCCCGCCTGGACGATGGGGCAGGCGGCAGACGCGCTGGACGTGCAGCCTGCGTTCCTGCGCAGCCTCGACGCCGCCGAAGTCGTCCAGGCGCACCGCTCGTCCGGCGGCCACCGCCGCTACTCGCGCCGCCAGCTGCGGCTGGCCGCTCGGGTCCGCGAGCTGTTCGACGACGGGATGACCCTGGCGGCCGCGGAGCGGATCGTCCGGCTGGAGGACGAGCTGGCCGCGTCGCGCGCCGAGAACGCGGATCTGCGGCGCAGGCTGGGCGAGCAGACCGAGTCCATGGAGACCGAACGGGAGGATTGAGGATGGCGCTGGAGAACGTCTGGATCCGCACCCCTGGCGACGGGCTGGTCCGGGCCGATCAGGTCATCGGGATCTCCAACCACCGCACGCCGTCCCTGTCCGGCAAGCCGGGGCGCTGGCTGCTGACGGTGGCGCTGCCGGTGCCGACGGGCAGCGGGAGCGCCGACGGCTGGGGGCTGACGAACCTGCACCGCACGCTGGTGCAGACGGACCAGGAGGTGGCCGGCGCGCCGGACCGCCTGGCGCGGCTGCTGGCCCAGCTGGCGGTGGTGGACACCGCGGGGATCATCACGGCCGTCCCGTGCGGCCCCGACCGCAGCGACGTGCGGTTCGAGTTCAGCCGGTTCGACGCGGATATCCCGGCTGCCGCGGAACCGCAGGCGCAGGCGGAGGTGCCCGAGGTGGTCGGCGTCTGAGCCGGCCGCCGTGGGTGGCTCTGCTTCCGCTGGGGTAGGTCCAGCGGCGGGCGAGGAAAGCGCGGCAAGCCAAGGCGGCGGTGCGGAGGACGTGCGCCGATCACGTGCGCAGTCGCAGGTGCCGCCGCCGTCGGCGTCCGCCCGACCGGGTGGTTGATCCGCCGCCGGTGGGCGAGGAAGGCCGCCCGCTGCTGCTTTCGGCGCCTGGACCGGCGCAGGAAGCGCCGCCCCTCGCGGCGACTTTCAGCACCGGCACCGGCGCGGAGGGCGTGCGCCGGCAACGGAGGGCATGCGCTGGCGCGGAGCCGGAGTTGGCCGCCGCGGGGCTGGGCGGTTGATCCGCGTGGGCCCGGGGGGCCTGTGAATGTTCAGGAAGGCGCGCCGCGACGGCTTCCAGCGCCTGCATTGACCCGCGCCGGTTGCGGTGCCGGAGGTGGTCGGCGTGGAGCTACCGCGACGTTGGGTTGATCCGTGCCCGCCGGGGGTGGGACCAGCTGATGTGCAGCCCGCCGCGGCGGCGTTCAGCACCTGCGCTGGCGCGGAGGACGTGCGCCGATCAGGTGCGCAGTCGAAGGTGCCGCCGCCGTCGGCGTCCGCCCGACCGGGTTGATCCGCTTCCAGCGCGGGTAGGTCCAGCGGATGGCGACGAAAGCGCCGCCCGCCACGGCGGCTTCCAGCACGTGGACCGACGAGGACGGCGTGCGCCAGCCGGGCGCGGACGCCCACGCCTGGCTGCCTGGCACGAACCAGACCCTCTGCGGCCTCTCGCTGCACCGCACCCGCCTCGGCCGCTTCCCCCACGTGCTCTGGATCGACACGCTCTGGCTCGCGGACACGTCGGCGCACCGGATCGTGCCCTGCCGGCGCTGCGTGGCCGCCGCGGGCGGGCGGTCCGGCGCCCGCCGCTGGTTGCGCGTCAACCCGCGTCCGTGAGCGCCTCCTCCATCGTGCTGTAGACGTTCAGGAACTCCAGCAGGTCCGTGAACGCCATGACCCGCCGCACCGCCGTTCCCGCCACCACCCGCAACTCCGCGGGCGCGGCCTCGCGGTGCGTGCCCGCCAGCAGGCCCAGTCCGCTGGAGCTGATGAACCGCAGTTCCGACAAATCCAGCACCAGCAGGCGCGGCCGATCCACGAGCGCGAGCCGGATCAGCCCGCGCAGCTTGGGCAGCGTCGCGATGTCCAGTTCGCCCGTCGCGGTGAGCACGACGTCCCGTCCCCGGTGCTCGGCCGAAACCGTCATGGCGTGCGCGGGCGCGGGTTCCGTCCGCGGGCGGTCGCTGGGTGGTGCCATTCGCCCATCATGCATAAGAATCCGCGATCCGGCAGCAGCCATTTACACCGCCGTGCGATCGGCGCGCGACCGCGTTTGCCGCGCGATCAACGGGGTAACTCCACCCGCCATTCGTGCGAGCCGCGGCCGACGACGCCGATTTCCTTGCCAGGCAAGCGAATCCGGGCGCACTTGCCCGGCGACATGCGTGTGCAGGAAGGAAATCACCGCACCCTGGTCGTAATGGTCGAGCGACCCCAGTGCAGAGTCCAAAGCGGACTCCGGCCGCGCGGACGCGGCGCACCTGGTGCCGCCGTTCGCGGGGGACTAGCCCGGGTGGCGACGTTCGAGTGGTTCTTCGGCAACCTCGGCGTGCCCGCCGTGCCGGAGCACCGCCGGCGCACCATGAGGCGCATGTACCGTAGGCCCACCCGCCACCGCCCCGGGGTGGTCGTCCGGTCCACGAGGTGATGCATGAGCCTGCCCGTCGCCGCCGTCGTCGGCCTTCTCGAAGCCGCCGAGCAGGACACCGACGTGACGCCGCTGCTGGACGGCCTCGACGCCGCCGACGCCGAGCGGATCACGTCCGGCATCCGGCGCCTGCGCGCGACCTCGGATCGCCTTCGCCGCCGCGGGCAGGAGCTCGCCGCCCTGTTCTCCTCCGCCAGGGAGCTGGCCGAGCTGCGCGACGTTGACGAGCTGCTGGCCCGGCTGGTGGAACGGGCCCACGACCTCGTCGGCACCGACGTCACCTACCTGTCGGAGTTCGACGTCGGCAGCCGGGAGCTGCGGGTGCGCACCACGCTCGGCACGGTCGCGCCGTCGTTCCCCGGGCTCCGCGTGCCGCCGGGGATGGGCCTGGCCAGCCAGGTGGTCGAAAGCCGCCGCCCGTGCTGGACCGCGCGGTACGACGCGATGACCCAGGCGCCGCACGACGACCGCATCGACGAGACCGTCGCCGCAGAGGGCCTGGTCTCGCTGCTCGGGGTCCCGCTGCTGGCCGGGGAAGAGGTCATCGGGGTGCTGTTCGCCGCCAACCGCGTCGAGCACGCGTTCTCGCCGGAGGAGATCTCGCTGCTGTCCGCGTTCGCCGACCACGCGGCCGTCGTGCTGCAGACCGCCCGGCTGCTGGCGCGCGCCAACGCCGCCGCCGAGGAAACCCGCCGCGCCTACGGTGAGCTGGCCCGGCACGTGGAGGCGATGGAACGCGCGAGCGAGGTGCACGGCGACCTCACCGCGCTCGTCCTGCAGGGCGGCGACGCGACCGAGGTGGCCGGGGCGCTCGGCCGCGCGCTGCGCTGCCGCGTCACGCTGCTCGACACCGGCCACCTGGACGGCGGCGTGCGGGCGGCCGTCGAGCAGAGCCGGCGCAGTGGGCGGTGCGTCCCGGCGGGCGAGGGGACGTTCGCGGTCGCTGTCGTGGCGGGGCCGACGCTGCTCGGCGCGCTGCTGCTGGAGCAGGGTGCCGTCGAGTTCGGGCCCGTCGAGCTCCGCACCGCCGAGCGCGCCGCGCAGATCACCGCCCTGCTCAGCCTCAAGCAGGACGCCATGGCCGAGGCGGAGCAGCGCGTGCGCGGGGACCTGCTCGCCGACCTGCTCTCGGCCGACGCGGACCGCCGCGCGGGCGCCGCCGCACGGGCCCGCGCCCGCGGAATCCGGCTGGCGGCCCTGCGCTCGCTCGTGGTCGTCGCGGTCCCCGCCGACCTGCGCCGCCAGGCCGCCCGCGCCCTGCGTGGCACGGGTGACCTGATCGGCGAGCACGCGGAGCACGTCGTCGTCCTGACCGCGGGCGAGGACCCCGCCGCCGTGGCGCGGACCGTGCATGCCGCCGTCGCGCGGTCACTGGCCGCCCCGGTGCTGGCCGTGGGCACTGTCGGCGGGGACGACCTGCGCGAACCCGTGGAACAGGCCGCCGCGTGCGTGCGTGTCCTGCCCGCGCTCGGCCTGTCCGACGCGGCCGTGACCACCGACGAGTACCTGCCCTACACGGCGCTGTTCGGGCCCGGCGAGGAGCGCGTCGCCGCGTTCGTGCGCCGGGTCCTCGGACCGGTCCTGGACTGGGACGCCGAGCACGCCGGCACCCTGCTGCCCACCCTCGCCGCCTATCTGGACAACCGGATGAGCCCGGTCGCCACCGGCCGCGCCCTGCACGTCCACAAGAACACCGTGCTGCAGCGGCTGGAACGCGCCGGCGAGCTGCTGGGGGAGGGCTGGCAGGAGCCCGACCGGCTCTTCCGACTCACCGTCGCCGTCCGGCTCGCCCGCCTTGCTGAACGCCCATAGCCAGACCGCACGGAATGGACGCTCGGTCCATTCCCGCTGTCCGGACGCGGAGCTAGCGTCCTGGGGCGTCACGCAGCCACACGGAAGTGGAAGGGGCGCTATGGCGCGCACCAGTCGTATCCAGGGACTACGGGACCTCCCCGTCGAGGCCCGGCGCAAGTCCGTCGCCGAGGCGGCCGGGCTCGACCCGGCCCGGATCGCGGCGTTCGACCCCGCGCGGGGGCTCGACGCGGGCGCGGCCGACCACATGATCGAGAACGTCGTCGGCATCCTCGGCGTCCCGCTCGGGGTGGCGACGAACTTCGTGGTCAACGGTGCCGACGTGCTGGTGCCGATGGCCACCGAGGAGGCCTCGGTGGTCGCCGCCGCGAGCAACGCCGCCAAGATCGCGCGCGTGCACGGCGGGTTCACCACGTCTTCGACCGCGCCGATCATGCAGGCGCAGGTGCAGATCGTCGGCGTCAGCGACCCCGAGGCCGGCCGTGTCCGCCTGCTGGAGGCCCGCGACGAGCTGATCGAACTGGCCAACGCCCAGGACGAGAAGCTCGTCGAGTTCGGCGGCGGCGTCCGGGACGTCGCGGTGCGGCTGGTGCACTCCCGCGCCGGCACCTACGTCGTGGCGCACCTGCAGGTCGACGTCCGCGACGCGATGGGCGCCAACGCCGTGAACACCATGGCCGAGGCCGTCGCCGCACGCGCCGGGGAGATCGCCGGCGGCCGTCCGCTGCTGCGGATCCTGACCAACAAGGCCGATCTGCGGCTGTCCCGGGCCCGCGCGGTGTTCGACGCCGAAACCCTCGGTGGGCCCGCGGTGGTGGACGACATCGTGCACGCCGCCGCGCTCGCGGAGGCCGATCCCTACCGCGCCGCGACCCATAACAAGGGGATCATGAACGGCATCAGCGCGGTCGTGCTCGCCACCGGCAACGACACCCGCGCGGTGGAGGCGGGCGCCCACTCGCACGCGGTCGCGGAGAACGGGCGGTACACCTCGTTGTCCCGCTTCGAAAAGGACGCCGACGGCAACGTGGTCGGCACGCTGGAACTGCCGATGCCGGTCGGGCTCGTCGGCGGCGCCACCCGGGTGCACCCGGTGGCGCAGGCCGCGGTCGCCCTGCTCGGCGTGCGGACCGCCGCCGAGCTGGCGGAGATCATCACCGCGGTCGGGCTCGCGCAGAACTTCGCCGCGGTGCGGGCGCTGGCCACCGAGGGCATCCAGCGCGGGCACATGTCGCTGCACGCCCGCAACATCGCCACGACCGTGGGCGCGACCGCCGCGGAAGTGCCCGCGGTCGTCGCGCGGCTGGTCGCCGACCGCAAGGTCCGCGCCGACCACGCCGAGAAGATCCTCGCCGAGCTGCGGGCGAAGAGCAGGTCATGACCGTCGACCGGCTGCCCGGGCTGCCGTCCGCGGTGACGATCTGGGAAGTAGGCCCGCGCGACGGGCTGCAGAACGAGTCCGCGCTCGTGCCCGCCGCGGTGAAGGTCGAGCTGGTGGAACGGCTCGCCGACGCCGGGCACACCGTCATCGAGACGACCAGCCTGGTCCGCCCGGACCGGGTGCCGCAGCTGGCGGACGCCGAGGAGGTCCTGCGCCGCCTCGACCGCCGTCCCGGCGTGCGGTACCCGGTGCTGGTGCCCAACCAGCGCGGGCTGGCGCGGGCACTGGACCTCGGCGTCACCGACATCGCGGTGTTCGCCTCGGCCACCGAAGGCTTCGCCAGGGCCAACCTCAACCGGTCCGTCGGCGAGTCGCTGGAGGTGTTCGCGCCGGTTGTGGCCCGCGCCCGCGAGGCCGGGCTGAACGTGCGCGGCTACCTGTCGATGTGCTGGGGCGACCCGTGGCAGGGCGAAGTCCCGCTGTCCCAGGTGATCGCGGTCGCCACCCGGCTGTTCAACCTGGGCTGCACCGAACTGAGCCTCGGCGACACGATCGGCGTCGCCACGCCCGGCCGGGTCGTCGCACTGCTCGACGGGCTCGTCGCCGCGGGTGTCCCGCTCGGGCGGATCGCGGTGCACTTCCACGACACCTACGGGCAGGCGCTGGCGAACACCCTCGCCGCCCTGCAGCGCGGCGTCACCACCGTCGACGCGTCGGCGGGCGGCCTCGGCGGCTGTCCGTTCGCCAAGAGCGCCACCGGCAACCTCGCCACCGAGGACCTGCTGTGGCAGCTCGACGGGCTCGGCATCCACACCGGTGTCGACCTGACCAAACTCGCCGAAACCAGCGCCTGGCTCGCCGGGCACCTGGGACGGCCCAGCCCATCCCGCACCCTGCGCGCGCTCACCGGCGCCTGACCCAACGGAGAAAGCCTTGGCACTCAACGACGAGAAGCCCTACGTCGTCGTCTGGAACGACGCCGTCGACCTGCGGCACCTGGCCGCGTCCATCGTGATCTGCGTGGCCGCCGGCCTGCCGGTCTTCCTCGGCGCGAAGGCGCTGTTCGGGGCACTGGTCGACACGCCGTCACTGGCCGGCGGCTACGCACTGCTGGCCGGGCTCGCCGCGTGCGTGCTCGCCGCCGCCGTGTGCGCCCGGCTGTTCCGTCCGAAGCGGACGTTCGGCGCCGAGCAGGCCGCGGACCGGGAGGCCGCCATCGCCGAACTGGAGCGCATGGGCGGCACCGCCGAGGCCTTCGCCGAGCTGCCGCCGCGCGTGCGGGCCGAAATGGCCGAGCTCGGCCTGGTCCGGGAGACCGCCCAGGAGGTGCGGGCATGACCCCGGACCTGCTGTGGGCCCTGGGCATGGGCCTGCTCGGCGCGGTCGTCTTCGCGGCGATCGGACTGGTCTCCGGCACCGACGAGACGTCCACCCTCGCGCCGGTCACGCTGCTCGTCGTGCTGCTCGGCGTCCCGCCGGCCGGGGTGCTGACTTTCTTCATCGCCGGAGCCGTCAGCAAGCACATGACCCACGCGATCCCCACCACGCTGCTGGGCATCCCGGGCGACACGACCGCGGTGCCGCTGCTCGACGACGCCACCGCGCTGCGCCGGCTCGGCGCCCCGCACATCGCGCTGCGCAAGGCACTGGCGGGCGGGCTCGTCGCCGCCCTGATCGCGGTTCCGGTCGCGGTCGGCGTCGCGTCCCTGCTCGCCCCGCTGGCCGGTCCGATCAAGACGGTGGCGCCGTTCGTGTTCGGCGCCGCCGCGATCTTCGTCGGCTACTTCTCGCCGGGCCGGTGGGCCAGCGTCGCCGCGATCGTGCCGTTCGCGCTGCTGGTCACCGGGCTCAACACGGTCGCCACCGACCAGCTCGACAAGAGCCTGTCGATCAGCTTCTTCCTCGGCATCGCGATCGGGCCGCTCGTGGTGGACCTGCTGATCGCGTCGTCCCGCAGCGGGCGGCGCACCCTGGAACGCACCGGGCCGCGCCCGTTCTGGCTCGCGCCGGACGGCGGCACCGGACGGCGGTGGATCCCCAACCCGCTGCGGATCCTGGACGGCAGGCAGACGGCGGCGACGGCCGCCGCGGCCGGGGTCACCTCGACCACGTTCATGCTCAGCCCGGTCGCCGCGACCGTGCTCGCCGGCGAGATCACCGGGTCCAGGATCAAGCACCCGTACCGCAGGCTGACCACCCTGATGGCGGTCAAGAACGGCACCACGGAGTCGACCTACCTGGCCGAGACGCTCATCCCGCTCGTCGCGTTCGGCCTGCCGCTGAGCCCGGTCGCCGCGGGTCCCGCTGCCGCGTTGTTCAACGCGCCGCCGGTCTACACGGTCAAGGGCGCGGACGGGGGCGTGCACAACCTGCACACCCTGCTCAGCTCGTGGCAGTTCCTGGTGTTCAGCCTGCTCGGCGTCGTCATCGCCGGGCTCGTCGTGTACCCGTTCGCGATGCGCTACGCGCGGGCCGCCAGCGGCTGGGTCGCGCGGCGGATCAGCCACGAGGCGCTGATCGGCGCGTTCGTCGCGCTGATCGCCGTGGTGGCCTGGTACGAGGGCGGGCCGCTCGCGCTCGCGGTGAGCCTGACGGTCGGCGCGGTCGGCGGACTGGCGAACCGGCTGCTCGGCATGACCTCCGGCGTGCAGTTCATGGCCTACTACGTCGCCGTGCTGCTGGTGCCGATCGTGCTCGGCTGAGACGTGGAACGCCCCGCCGCAGGGGCGGCGGGGCTCAGGAAGAGATCGCGGATGTTCCGGGTGTCGTCCCTCCTTTCGTCGCGGACCAACGGTTTTCCCGAGCGCGGAGGCGAGCGCTGGCGTCGCCAGAGCTGGGAGGTCCGTGCGGCGCGGGCCGGGCGCCCGGCAGGCTCCGGGAGCGGCATCCGGGGCGGTTCGGACCGCGGGGGCGAGGTTTCGCCGAAGTTGGCTTCGATGATCGCGGTGAACTCGTCCCGCAGCCAGTCCGGGTCGTCGCACACCAGGTCGGCGAACCCGAGCTGCTCCAGCACGTCCGGCATCGCGAATCACTCCCGGGGGAGGTCCTGCGTCCACACCGCTGACAGTCATATGTGTAGCTCGCACTGTAGATTCAGTCAAGTCCCCGGAGCAGGTTTGACCTGGAGCGCGCTCCAGCACCTAGCGTCGGCGCCATGACCACGGCACAGCACCCCATCGGATCCGGCTTCGGCGCGTCGACCACCGCCGCGGAGGTCCTGCGCGGGATCGACCTCTCCGGCAGGCTTGCGATCGTCACCGGCGGCTACTCCGGCCTCGGCCTGGAGACCACCCGCGCGCTGGCCGGCGCGGGCGCGCACGTCGTCGTCCCGGCCCGGCGGCCGGACGCGGCCAAGGCCGCGCTGGGCGACCTGGCCGAGGTCGACGAGCTGGACCTGGGCGACCTGGACAGCGTGCGGGACTTCGCCGGGCGGTTCACCTCGTCCGGGCGGCGCGTCGACATCGTGATCAACAGCGCCGCGATCATGGCCTGCCCGGAAACACGCGTCGGCCCCGGCTGGGAGGCCCAGTTCGCGACCAACCACCTCGGCCACTTCGCGCTGGTGAACCACCTGTGGCCGGCGATCGCGCCGGGCGCGCGGATCGTGTCGGTGTCCTCGCGCGGCCACCACTTCTCCGGCATCCGCTGGGACGACATGTGGTTCGAGCGCGGTTACGACAAGTGGCAGGCCTACGGTCAGGCCAAGACCGCGAACGCGTTGTTCGCGGTGCACCTGGACGAGCTGGGGGAGCCGTCGGGCGTGCGGGCGTTCTCGGTGCACCCGGGCAGCATCCTGACCCCGCTGCAACGGCACATCCCGCTGGCGGAGCAGATCGCGAACGGCTGGGTCGACGAGAACGGCACCCCGGTCGCCGACTGGTTCAAGACCCCCGAGCAGGGCGCCGCGACGCAGGTGTGGGCCGCGACTTCCCCGGCACTTGCCGGGATGGGCGGCGTGTACTGCGAGGACTGCGACATCGCCGAGCCGGCCTCGGGGGAGCCGCTCCCGTCCGGCCCGGGCCGCCCGGCGATGTTCCTCGGCGTCCGCGACTACGCCACCGACCGGGAGCAGGCCGCGCGGCTGTGGGCGCTGTCCGCGGAACTGACCGGGGTCAACGCGTTCGCGTAGGTGGAACCCGGGGCCCGGCCGCCCCGTCGACGGCCGGGCCCCGGAAGCTTCACGACAGGTGGTGCACCTCCTGCAGCCCGTACACCGGCGTCGGGATGCCCTCGTACCGGGCCTTCAGCTGCAGCGCCAGGTACAGCGAGTAGTGCCGGGACTGGTGCAGGTTCCCGCCGTGGAACCACAACCCCGGCTGCTGGGTCGGCTTCCACATGTTCCGCTGCTCGCCTTCCCACGGTCCGGGGTCCTTCGTCGTCCCCGAGCCGAGGCCCCAGCACTTGCCGACCCGGTCGGCCATTTCCTGCCCGGCGATGTCGGCGACCCACCCGTTCATCGACCCGTACCCGGTCGCGTACACCACCAGGTCTGCCTCCAGCTCGGTGCCGTCGGCGAGCACCACGGCGTTGCGCGTCAGGTGGTCGACCTGGCCGCGTACCAGTTTGATGTCGCCGTTCGCGACGAGCTCGGAGGCGCCGACGTCGATGTAGTAGCCGGAGCCGCGCCGCAGGTACTTCATGAACAGGCCGGACCCGTCGTCGCCCCAGTCGTGCAGGAAACCGGCCTTCTCCAGGCGGTCGTAGAAGTCCGCGTCGCGCTGCTTGATCTGCTGGTACACCGGGATCTGGAACTGGTGCATGATCCGGTAGGGCAGCGACGCGAACACCATGTCGGCCTTGTCGGTGGTCATGCCGTTCGCCACCGCGCGCTCGGAGTACAGGTCGCCGAGGCCGATCTCCATCAGCGAGTCCGACTTCACCACGTGGGTGGAGGACCGCTGCACCATCGTGACGTCCGCGCCGTGCTCCCACAGCGCCGCGCAGATGTCGTGCGCGGAGTTGTTCGAGCCGATCACCACGGCCTTCTTGCCCGCGTAGGCGTCCGGGCCCGGGTGCTGCGAAGAGTGGTGCTGATCGCCCTCGAAGACATCCATCCCGGGGAACGACGGGATGTTCGGCTTGCCCGACATGCCGGTCGCGAACACGAGCTGTTTCGGCGTCAGCACCACGGTTTCACCCGCCCGGTCGACGGTGACCGTCCACTGTGCCGTGTCCTCGTCGTAGGACGCCGACTTCACCTCCGACCGCGTCCAGTACGGCACGTCCATCACGCGGGTGTACATCTCCAGCCAGTCCGCGATCTTGTCCTTCGGCGCGAACACCGGCCAGTTCTCCGGGAACGGCAGGTAGGGCAGGTGGTCGTACCAGACCGGGTCGTGCAGGCACAGGCTCTTGTAGCGCTTGCGCCACTGGTCGCCGGGACGTTCGTGGCGGTCCACGACCAGCGCGGGCACCCCGAGCTGCCGCAGCCGCGCGCCGAGCGCGATGCCGCCCTGCCCGCCGCCGATCACCACCACGTAGGGCTGGCGCTCGTACCCGAGCTCCTTCTTCTCCAGCTCGCGTTCCTCGGCCCACACCCGGCGTCCCCGGATGACGCCGTGCCGCACACCCTTCGGGCGGCGTTCGCGTTGCGGTTCCTCGAAGCCCTTCAGCTCGCGCAGGCTGGTCAGGAACGTCCAGGCGCCCTCGTCGGTCAGCCGGAGGTGGCCCTTGCCGCGGCCGGTGGCGGTCTCGAACTCCAGCCACGCCTCGACGACCCCGTCGGCCTCGGTCGGGGTCTCGGTGGTGCGGAAACCGGACGGATCCGTGCCGTCCAGGCAGGCGGACAGCATGTCGGCGACGCCTTCGCGGCCTTCGACGGTCTTGATGTTCCAGGTGAACGCCACCAGGTCGCGCCAGAAGCTGTCGACCGCGAACATGCCCGCCGCCGCCTCGACGTCGCGGGCGGCCAGCGCGGCCTCGAACCGCTCCAGCCAGGCGTCGACGCGCGCCTGCGGCGACCGCGCCGGCGCCTCCCGGTCGATCGTCTGTGTCATCGCCACTCCTCCTCGCCGTTGGGGATGTAACACCGATCACAGCGCGCCGGACGGGTGACCGGCAACGGTTGCAGCGAATTGCACGCCTTGGCGAGCGCGTGAGCGGCACCTATGCTCGATCGTCGACGCAGTGGTGCGGAGGTGGACCGTGAGCGTGCCCGGCGCAGTCCCGCCTGGCTGCAGCCTGCCCGCCTACGCCCGCGACCTGGTCCGCATGCACGACGCCGTGATCGCGGGCGGCCGTCCGCCGCTGCGGCCGCGCGACGTGGTGTCCCGGTCCTGGGAACGGGTCATCGGGCTCGGGCTGAAGGCCGACGGGCTCAACACCCGTGACTGGCTGAACGAGGACGAGCTGGCCAGGCGGCGGGAGAACTCGCCGCTGCGGGACGCGGTCGGCGACCTCAAGCAGGTGCTCGGCGGGATGCCGCACGTGCTGCTGGTCGTCACCGACGCCGACGGCGTCATCCTGTGGCGCGAGGGCACTTCCCGCGTCCGCCGCCACGCCGACGACCTCGGGTTCTTCGAGGGCGCGGAGTGGACCGAGGAGCGCGTCGGCACCAACGCGATCGGCACCGCGCTGGCCGAGGCCGCCCCGGTCGAGCTGCTCGCGGGCGAGCACTTCGAGCAGAACCAGCACCCGTGGTACTGCACGGCGTCGCCGGTGCACGATCCGCGCACCGGCGATCTGCTCGGGGTGATCGACGTGAGTGGCCCGGCGCTGACGCTGCACCCGGCCATCGGGGCGCTGGTGGAGACCGGCCGCAGGCTCGCCGAGGCGCAGATCTGGCGCTGGCATCAGCGGCGGCTCGACCGGTTGCGCCAGGTGGGCGAACCGCTGCTGGCCACCGGGCCCGCGTTGCTGGTCGACGACCACGGCTGGGTCGCGGCAGGCGCCGGGGTGTCGGTGGGCGACCGCATCGCGGCGCCGTCCGCGGGCGAGCCGATCGCGGTGCCCGGGCTCGGCGCGTGCCTGCCCGAGCGGCTGGCCGAGGGCTGGCTGATCCGCCCGGCCGGACCCGACCGGCGGGTGACGCTCGACCTCGACCTCACGCACACCCCGCTGCTGACGTTGCAGGGCGGCGACACCGGCTGGCGGCGCAAGGTGACCCGCCGCCACGCGGAGATCCTCGTGCTGCTGCACCGCGCCGGACCCGCCGGGCTGTCGGCGGAGGCGCTCAGCCGCGCGTTGTACGGCGACGCCGAGCACATCGTCACGGTGCGTGCGGAGGTTTCGCGCCTGCGGCGGCTGCTGGGCGCGCTGGTGGACACGCGCCCGTACCGGCTGGCCGAGGGTGTGCGCATGACGGTGCGCTGAGACCGATTCCTTTCCGGCCGCCCGCGAGTCGGTACCGGTATGACACTGCCCGAAACCGTCCGCCGCCTCGTCGGCGAACCGCACTTCGCGATCGTCTCGACCAGCAACCCCGATGGCCGTCCCCAGTCGTCGGTCGTCTTCGTCAAGTGCGAGGACGACGGCACGATCGTGTTCAGCACGCTTCGCGGCCGCCGTAAGACGCGCAACCTGGAGCGCGATCCGCGGCTCAGCCTGCTCGTGGTGTCCAGGGTGACCGGCCACTACGCGGAGGTGCGCGGCCGTGTGGAGATCACCGCCGATCCGGGGAAGGAGCTGCCGGTGGTCATGTACCGGCTGTACATGGGCGGGCAGGAGCCGCCGCCGGAGCCGGGCGCCGAGCGCGTGGTCGTGCGGATCTTCCCGGAGCACGTGAACCTCTTCCCACCGGCGGAGGTGAGGCAGAGTGCTTGACGTGGGAACCACCGAGGACGGCTTCGCCCAGCTCGCGGAGCCGTTCCGCGCCGAATTGCTGGCGCACTGCTACCGGATGCTCGGCTCGCTCGACGACGCCGAGGACCTGGTGCAGGAGACGTACCTGCGCGCGTGGCGGTCGTTCGGCGCGTTCGAGGGGCGGGCGTCGGTGCGCACCTGGCTGTACCGGATCGCGACGAACGTGTGCCTGACGGCGTTGCGGGGCCGCGGGCGGCGGGTGCTGCCGTCCGGGCTGGCGCCGCCGTCGGACGATCCGGCCGCGCCGCCGGGCGAGGCGCCGGGAGTGGCGTGGCTCCAGCCGATCCCGGTGGACCCCGCTGCGGCGGCCGAATCGCGGGAGGGGGTGCGGCTGGCGCTGATCGCGAGCCTGCAGGTGCTGCCACCACGGCAGCGAGCGGTGCTGATCCTGCGGGACGTCCTGGCCTTCCCGGCCGCCGAGGTCGCCGGCATGCTCGGCCTGACGGTCGCGGCGGTGAAGAGCGCGCTGCAACGGGCGCGGGCGAGCCTGGCGGAGGTGGCCGCGCCGGAAGAGCTGGCAGAGCCGTCCGCGCCCGAGGCGCGCGCGTTGCTGGACCAGTACATGGCGGCGTTCGAGAAGTCGGATGTCGCGCTGCTGGAACGCGCGCTGCGCCAGGACGCCGCGCTGGAGGTGGTCGGCTCGCCGACGTGGTTCGCCGGCCGCCGCACCTGCCTGCCGTTCCTCGAGAGCCCCGCGGTGATCGGTGAGCCCGGTGAGTGGCGCATGCTGCCGACGACCGCGAACGACCAGCCGGCCGCGGTGACGTACCGCCTCACCGACGGCGCCCACCGCGCGTACGGCCTCGCGGTCCTCACGGTGACCTCCAGGGGCATCGCGAAGATCACCGTCTTCGGCGAGCCGACCCTGGTGCGGCGGTTCGGCTTCCCGGATGTCCTCCCGCCGCGGGCCCGTTCGTCGGCACACTGAAACCCCGGTGAAGGAGGACGGCATGCACACGGTGACCTCGGCGGACGGGACGCCCATCGCCTACGAGCGGGACGGCAGCGGGCCGCTCGTCGTGTTCCTCGGCGGCGCCTTCAACGACCGGACGGCGTGCGCGCCCGTCGCGGAGGTGCTGCGCGACCGGTACACCGTCGTGTGCGTCGACCGGCGCGGGCGCGGGGACAGCGGCGACGCCATTCCGCCGCACCAGGCCGCGACCTACCGGGTCGAGCGCGAGGTCGAGGACCTGAACGCCGTGCTCGCGGCCGAGGGCGGGCCGGCTGCGGTGTTCGGCTTCTCCTCGGGTGGCATCCTCGCGCTGCACGCCGCGGCCGCCGGGGCGGCGATCACCCGCGTCGCGCTCTACGAGCCGCCGTTCGCGCTCGGCGGCTTGGCCGGCTCGGCCCGGGATCTCTCGGGGAAGCTCGCCGCGCTGATCGGCAACGGCAGGCGCGGTGACGCGGTCGCGACGATGCAGATCGAGGGCATCGGGCTGCCGCCGGAGACGGTCGAGCAGATCCGGCGCTCCCCGATGTGGCCGCAGCTGGAGGCCGTCGCGCAGAGCCTGGTGTACGACGCCACGCTCACCGCCGCGCCGAACCTGCCCACCGCGGCCATGCGTGCTCTCGACCTGGACGTCCTCGTCCTCAGCGGCAGCGAGACTTGGCCCGGCCTGCGTGAAGCCGCCCGGGCGCTGCCGGCGCACCTCGCCCGGGCGAAGTACGCCGAGGTCCCCGGCGGCGCCGGGCACGGAATCCCCGCCGAGGCGACGGCGAAGGTGCTCGACGAGTTCCTCGGCGGAAAATAGCGGGCACCGCCGCGGCGTCCCGCGCTACCGTCCGCCCATGGACGACGGCTACTTCGGCGAGGACGTCGCCGCGACGTACGACCAGTCGGAGGGCCCGGAGTTCGAGCCCGCCGCGGTGGACGCGACGGTCGGTTTCCTGGCCGGGCTCGCCGCGTCACCCGGCCTCGCTTGCAGGCGAGTGACCACGGCGCCGTAGATGCCGTGCACCGGCACGCGGCGAGCGGTAGCGCGATCCGGCCGGTGCCGCTGCCTAGTTCGAGGGCCGCGCCCTCACCGGCCTGACTACTCAGGTGGAACAAACGGTGCTTCCGCAGCCACCTCCAGCCAGGCGGGGGTTTCGATGATCGAGGTAGACCCGGCCACGCAGGCGATGAGCTCCAACTACGTCGACGTCACCGGCGGCCGCGGCGTGTTCCGGTCGATCCCCGGCCAGACTTAGCGGGGAGAGCCGCAAGCACGTCTCGGTCTGGCAGAAGCCCTGAACTCACTCGCCGCGCATCGAGCGGCGGATCTCCTCCAGCTTGTCGCGTGCGGCGCGGTCCCGGTCGGCCAGTTTCTCGTCGAACGAGGCCGCCTCCGGGGTCTCCCCGGCCAGTTCGGTCGAGCCGAGGGCCGTCGCGTAGCGGTTCTCGATGCGGTCGCGCACGAAGTCGAAGCTCGGCACGCCGGATTCGGTGTAGTCGCCCTCGGGCGTGGTTTCGTCGGGCATGGCGCCCCCTCTCTCGTCCCCGCCCATTGTGCCCTCAGTAGACGAGCTGCTTCGCGATCTGCGCCGCGGAGTGCCGCAGCATCGTCGTCAGCTCCAGTTCACGCGGCGAAACGCCGGCGGCCGGACCGGGGTTGAACCGGAACAGGGGACCGGTGAGCGCGAGGCTGCACAGCACGCGGCCGGCGGCGCGCGGGATCGGCACCGCGAGCGCGGCCAGGCCCTCCTCGGACTCACCGGTGTTGCGCCCGAAACCCTCGGCCCGCACGCGCGCCAGCTCCCGCCGGAGTGCGGTGCGGGTGTGCAGGCCGGCGTCGGTGGCGCCGGTCAGTTCCTCGTCCGGGTACAGCTCGGCCAGCTCGTCGTCGGTGAGTTCGGCGAGCAGCACCTTGCCCGCGGCGGACACGTGCGCCGGCATGCTCAGGCCGACCCGGCTCGCGACGCGCATCAGCAGCGGCGATTCGACGGCGGCGACGAACTTCACCCGCGCGCCGGCCAGCACCGAGATGTGCACGGTCTCCCGCGAGTCGTCGCGCAGCTGCTGCATGAGCGGGTACGCGACCTCCAGGCAGTGCTCGACCGCCTGCGTCTCGCTGGACATGGTCATCGACGGGCCGATGCGGTAGCGGCGGCCGCCGTGGGTCTGTTCGGCGAAGCCGTGTTGCTGCAAGGTGGTCAGCAGGCGGTGCGCCGTGGACGGGCCGACGCCGAGGTGCCGCGCCGCGTCCGTCACCCCGACGTCCGCCTGGGCGCGGAGCAGCAGCACCAGGCGCAAAGCGTTCGAGACGGACTGCAATGTTGGTGAATTTTCCCCCATGGAGGAACGTTACCACGGTTATTCCGGGTTCCGCGCTCTGTCTACTGTGGACCAGCGAGGGTGTCCGGAACGTGGCGGCCGGAAATTGTCGGTGGTGCCGGTTAGCCTTCGCGCATGCTGGATCATCTCGGAGTTCAGGTGGCCGACGTCGAGGCGTCCGCCGCCCTGTATCAGCGCGTGTTCGGGCCGATCGGGTTGCGGGAGGCGATGCGATTTCCCGCGGGCGACAGCGTGGTGGTGGGCATGGCCGGGCCGGACGGCAACCCCGACTTCTGGCTGAGTTCCGCGGGCGGCGCGGAAACCCGCGAGCTGCACGTGGCCTTCCGCGCGCCCGGCCGGGACGCGGTGGACGCCGTGCACGCCGCGGCCGTCGAGGCGGGTGTCGAGGTGCTGCACGCGCCCCGCGAGTGGCCCGAGTACCACCCGGGTTACTACGCGGTGTTCCTGCGCGACCCCGACGGGCACAACGTGGAGGCGGTGCACCACGGCTGACGATCACCCCGGAACGGCGAGCAGCGCGGCGGCCACCCCCGCGAACACCTGAGCCACGACGTTCTCGGGGCCTCGCCGGTCGTGGTGCGTGCTGCGGTGGGGCGCGGGCCGTCGGACAGTGCCGGATGGCGGGTCGTGGTGCGTGCTGCGGTGGAGCGCGGCCGGAGAGCGCCGGATGGCGGGTCGCGGCCCCTGCCGTGGTGGAGCACAGGCCGTCGGACGGCGCCGGGTCGCGGGTCAGGGCCAGTCCTGCAGCGAGATGCCGTGCCGGTGCAGCACCTCGGTCAGCAGCGGCGCGGCCTCGGCCATCGGCGTGCCCGCCGGCACCGCCTGGTCGACGTCCCGGAAGAAGCGCCCCATCTGCGCGCCCGGGCTGAACGCCAGAAACTTCACCGACGGCGTGTGCACGGTGAACGTGTGCATCGCCCCGGCGGGCACCGTGATGGACGCGCCCGGCCCGAGGTCGTGGATCTCGCCGTCGACGAGGACCGCCATCCGGCCGTGCAGCACGTAGTACGCCTTCGGCCACGGCGTCCCGTGCGGGGGCACCGCGGGCCCGCGCGGCGCGTCGACCTCGAACAGCTCGAAGGCGCCCGTGTGCTCAGCCCCGGCCTTCACGGTGATGATCGCATCGGGCGAGTGCAGTTCCTGGCCCTCGACCACCTCGATGGCGGCCGCGTGCAGGTCCGCGACGGCGAGGCCCGCCTCGGCGAGCGCGATGATGTCACGCCGGGCGCCGTGTGCCCGGCCCTCCCACATGCCCGGCAGTACGCGCCCGCGGCGGTGGTCGCGGGTATCCCACAATTCCGGGATCGCCCGAGTGGGTGGGATGTCGTTGGCTGGCCGCATGAAAACACACAGCAGCACCGCGGGCGAACCTGCGCCGAACTCGCCCGGCGCCCGACGCCGGTGGCGCGGCTGTCCGAGCTGCCCCGGTGCGACCGTGAGCGCAGCAGCCGCGTCAACGAAGTGTGGCGCCCGCTGGGACTGCACCACGAGCTGCGCCTGGTCTTCCGCGTCGACGGCGTGTGCTGGGGCGCCGCCGGAATGGTCCGCATGGCGGACTTCACCGACCGCGAGGTCGAGTTCCTCACGGCCGTCGCGCCCGCGCTGGCCTGCGCGACCCGCGTCGCCGCCTGCGCGGGCGGCGGCGGGCCGGAGCGGGCGGCGATCGTCGTGGCCACCGTGGACGGCGAGGTCCGCGCGGCCACTGCCGCCGCGCGGGAATGGCGCGACGAACTCGACGACATCGCCCCCGGCCGGTTCGCGGTCATGGTGCGGGCGGTGGTCAGCGGCGCCCGCGCCGCGCCGTCCGGCACGTTCGGCGCCCGCGTCCGCGGTTCGCGCGGCGGGTGGATCCTGCTGCGCGCCGCCCGGCTCGTCTCCGACGACGACGAAACCGCGGTGACCCTGGAGCGCGCGAGCGGCGACGCGCTGGTGGACCTGCTGTTCGCGGCCTACGGGCTCACCTCGCGCGAACGTGAGATCTGCCGCGAGGTGCTCACCGGAGCGTCCACTGTGGACACCGCGGAGGCGCTCGGGATCTCGGCGCACACGGTGCAGGACCACCTCGAGGCCGTCTTCGCCAAGGTCGGCGTGTGGAGCAGGGGAGAGCCGGCGGCTCGCCTCAGGGGCTAGCGCAATCCGCAGATTGAGATATGCTGTTCGGCTAGTGAAACCTACTGAAGTTGAGGTCTCATGATCGGTTCCGAGCGCAGCCCGGTCCTGTGTCCGGCGGAGAGCGTGACCACAGCGGCGAGCGAACTCGGCGAGTCGCCGCTGTGGGATCCGTCGGGTGTCCTGTACTGGGTCGACATCCCCGGTCTGCGGCTGCACAACGTCACGCCGTCCGGGTCGGGGGTGTCGGTCGGGCTGGACGTCCGGGCCAGCGCGGTCGAGCTCGGCCCCGGTGACGACCTGCTGGCGGTCACCGAACGCGGCCTGGCGTGGCTCGACCCGCGCTCGGGCCGGACGTCGCCGGTCGTCGAGCTGCCGCTGGAGCCGGGCGCGCGCATGAACGACGCCGCGATCGACCCGCGCGGCCGGTGCTGGGCGGGTTCGGCCACGCACGACCACCGGCGGATCGGCTCGCTGTTCTGCGTCGCGGGGCGCAGTGTGGCGGTCGCGGTGCGGGGGCTGGGGATGTCCAACGGCCTCGACTGGTCGCCGGACGGGCAGGTGCTGTACCACGTCGACACGGCGGCCGGGAACATCTCGGCGTGGCGTTATCGCCCGGCCACCGGCGAGGTGTCGGGCCGCCGGGTGCTGCGGCACGTGTCGTCGCGGGTGGGGCTGCCGGACGGGCTGACGGTCGACGCGGAAGGCGCGGTGTGGGTGGCGATCTGGGGCGCCGGCCAGGTGTGGCGGCTGGACCCGGTGTCCGGGGAGCGCCTGATGACGGTCGACGTGCCCGCGGCGTGCCCGACGAGCTGCGTGTTCGGCGGGCCGGACCTGGACGTGCTGTACGTGACGAGCGCCCGCCAGGACGGGGACGGCGGACTGCTGTACCGCGCGGAGGTGGGTGTGCGCGGCATCCCGCCGCGCCGGTTCGTGGAGGGTTTCTGACGGAGGCGCCGACGCGGAGACGACGGTCGAGACGGGGCCGTCGCCCCCGCACGAGCTGCTCCGGGCCGGCGGCGCGGACCGACCCGGAGCAGCCCCACGACGTGACACGCGTGGTGGAGCTGGGCGGTGGTCGGGCTGGGTCGCCTCGGGGCGGCCGGTGGGGTGCCGCCCGTGGTGGGGCCGGGCGTCCCGGTCCGGCCGAGGCGGCCCGTGGCGTCCAACCTGTGGTCGAGCCGGGTCGCCGGGAGGAAGCGGCGCAGAATCAGCGGTCCAGACAGGGCCGCTTCGGGTCGAAGGTCCAGCCCTCCACCAGGTACTGCATCGCCACGGCGTCGTCGCGGGTGCCCAGGCCGTGGCGGCGGTACAGCTCGTGCGCCTGCTCCACCTGGTCCCAGTCCAGCTCCACCCCGAGCCCCGGCCGCTGCGGCACCTCGATCTCGCCGTCCTTGATACGCAGCGGGTCCCTCGTCAGGCGCTGCCCGTCCTGCCAGATCCAGTGCGTGTCGATCGCCGTGATGTCGCCCGGCGCGGCCGCCGCCACGTGGGTGAACATCGCCAGGGACACGTCGAAGTGGTTGTTCGAGTGCGAGCCCCACGTCAGGCCCCACGCGTCGCACAGCTGCGCCACCCGCACCGAGCCCGCCATCGTCCAGAAGTGCGGGTCCGCCAGCGGGATGTCCACCGCGTCCGTCCGCACCGCGTGCCCCAGCTGCCGCCAGTCCGTGGCGATCATGTTCGTCGCGGTGCGCAGGCCAGTCGCGCGCCGGAACTCCGCCATCGTCTCCCGGCCCGAGTAGCCGCCCTCCGCGCCGCACGGGTCCTCGGCGTAGGACAGCACGTCCCGCAGCGACCGGCCGACCCGGATCGCATCCGCCAGCAGCCACCCGCCGTTCGGGTCCAGCGTGATCCGCGCCTCCGGGAACCGCGCCGCCAGCGCCCGCACCGCCTCGGCCTCCTCCTCGGCGGGCAGCACCCCGCCCTTGAGCTTGAAGTCCCGGAACCCGTACCGCGCCTGCGCCGCCTCCGCCAGCCGCACCACGGCCTCCGGCGTCAGCGCCTCCTCGTCCCGCACCCGGAACCACCCGTCACCCGAACCACCGCGGTACGGCAGGTCGGTGCGCGTCCGGTCGCCCACGTAGAACAGGTAACCCAGCACCGGCACCCGGTCCCGCTGCCGCCCCTCGCCCAGCAGGTCCGCCACCGGCACCTCCAGGTACTGCCCGAGCAGGTCCAGCAGCGCGGCCTCCAGCGCCGTCACCGCGTGGATCGTCACGCGCAGGTCGAACGTCTGCGCGCCGCGGCCGCCGGCGTCCCGGTCGGCGAACCGGCGCCGCACCTCGCCCAGCACCGCGTGGTGCCCGCTCACCGGCCTGCCGACGACCAGCGGCACGCAATCCTCCAAAGTGGACCGGATGCGCTCGCCGCCGGGCACCTCGCCGACCCCGGTGCGGCCCGCGGAATCGGTGAGCACCACCAGGTTCCGGGTGAAGAACGGCGCGTGCGCGCCGCTGAGGTTGAGCAGCATGCTGTCCTGGCCCGCGACGGGCACCACCCGCATCGCGGTCACCACGGGAACGGTCATCTCGAAGCCTTCCTAGTCGCGCGAGAGCTCGCCGTCGATCCTGCGCCACACGCCTTCCGGGTTGCCGTCCCGCAGCACCGGGGGCAGCAGCGCGGCCGGCACGTCCTGGTAGGCCACCGGGCGCAGGAACCGCTCGATCGCGAGCGAACCGACCGAGGTGGTGCGGGAGTCGGAGGTCGCCGGGAACGGCCCGCCGTGCACCATCGCGTGCCCGACCTCGACACCGGTGGGCCAGCCGTTGAACAGGATCCGCCCGGCCTTGCGCTCCAGCACCGGCAGCAGAGCAGCGGCCAGCGGCTCGTCGGACTCCACCGCGTGCACGGTCGCGGTCAGCTGCCCCGCCAGCGCCCGCACCACGCCGAGCAGCTCGGTCTGGTCGGCGCACCGCACCACCAGCGAGGTCGCGCCGAACACCTCCTCCTGCAGCTCGGCGGTGAACCGCGACCCGTCGACGGTCAGCAGCGCCGCGCCACCACAGGCGGCCGACGAACCCGCCTCGCCGCGCGCCAGCTCGACGACACCCGGCCGCCCGGCCAGCCGGTCCCGGGCGCCGGCGTAGGCACCGGCGATGCCGAGCGTCAGCATCGTCCCGCCCGCGTCGCCGCGCACGGCCTCGGCCGCCGCGGACACGAACTCGTCCAGCCCGGGCCCCTCGACCGCCAGCACCAGACCGGGATTGGTGCAGAACTGGCCCGCGCCCAGCGTCAGCGACCCGACGAACGCCGTGCCCAGCTCCGCGCCCCGCGCGGCCAGCGCACCCGGCAGCAGCACCACCGGGTTCACGCTGCTCATCTCGGCGTACACCGGGATCGGCTGCGGCCGGGAAGCCGCCGCGGAAACCAGCGCCAGCCCCGCGCCCCGCGAGCCGGTGAACCCGACCGCCTGGATCCGCGGATCGGTCACCAGCATCGTGCCCAGCTCCGGCCCGTCGCCGACGAGCAGCGAGAACACGCCCTCCGGCAGCCCGCACGCCACCACCGCCGCCCGCACCGCGGACGCGACCAGCTCGGACGTGCCCAGGTGCGCGTCGTGCGCCTTGACCACCACCGGGCAGCCCGCGGCGAGCGCGGAGGCCGTGTCGCCACCGGCGACGGAGAACGCCAGCGGGAAGTTGCTCGCGCCGAACACCGCGACCGGCCCGAGCGGCACCCGCCGCTGCCGGATGTCCGCGCGCGGCAGGGGAGCGCGGCCCGGCTGGGCCGGGTCGATGCGCGCGCCGTGCCAGCTGCCCTCGCGCAGCGTCGCGGCGAACAGCCGCAGCTGGCCGGTGGTGCGGGCGACCTCGCCGGTCAGCCGCGCCTGCGGCAGACCCGTCTCCAGCACCGCCCGCTCCACGATCGGCCCGGCCAGCGCGGTGATCTCGTCCGCGATCCGTTCCAGGAACGCCGCCCGCGTCGCCGAGTCCGTGGCGCGGTAGACGTCGAACGCCTCCTCGGCCAGTGCCGCTGCCCGCGAGACCTCCGCCGTGCCGCCGTAGCGGTAACCGGGCGTCAGCTCCTCGCCGGTGCGCGGGTCGCGGGAAAACACCTCCTTGCCGGAGCCGGTCACCCGTGCCGCGCCGATGAACATCTCGCCGGTCAGCATCAGGCCACCGCCCCCATTGGCTCGACCAGCGCGATCAGCGTGGTCAGCGCGGCCAGCTCGTCCGGCGTGAGGTCGGTCAGCGGCGGGCGGACCGGCCCGGCCGGGTGGCCGGTGGCGGTCATGCCGGCCTTGACGATGCTCACCGCGTACCCGGCCTTCCGGTTGCGGATCTCCACATACGGGAGCACGAACTCCTTCAGCATGCGCCGCACCTCGTCGCGCCGCTCGGCGCGCACCGCGGCGTAGAAGGCGAGCGCGAACTCGGGCACGAAGTTGAAGATCGCCGACGAGTAGGTCGTGACCCCCAGCTCCAGGTAGGGCAGCGCGAACGTCTCGGCGGTGGGCAGCCCGCCGATGTAGGTGAGCCGGTCGCCGAGCCGCGCGTGGATCTTCGTGATGGCCTCGACGTCGCCGACGCCGTCCTTGTAGCCGACCAGGTTCGGGCAGCTCTCCGCCAGGCCGGCCACGGTCTCCGCGGTGTACTTCGCGTTGGCCCGGCTGTAGACGATCACGCCGAGCGAGGTGGCCGCGCAGACCGCGCGCACATGCGCGGCGAGGCCGTCCTGGGGCGCCTCGGTCAGGTAGGGCGGGAACAGCAGGACGCCGTCCGCGCCGGCCCGCTCGGCGGCACGGGCGAACTCGACAGCCGCCGCGGTGCTCTGCCCGGCCGG
Organism: Amycolatopsis sp. 3B14; assembly: GCF_050958625.1. NCBI lineage: Bacteria > Bacillati > Actinomycetota > Actinomycetes > Pseudonocardiales > Pseudonocardiaceae > Amycolatopsis > Amycolatopsis sp. 3B14. The sequence goes on along the minus strand of NZ_JBHZEN010000042.1, from coordinate 23,964 downwards.
GGCGACGATCGGCGTGCCCTCCGGGGCGCTCGCCACCGCGGCCCGCACCACACGGTCCACTTCGGACGGGGTGAGCGAGAAGAACTCCCCGGTCCCGCCCGCCGCGAACAGTCCGGCCACCTCGTACTTGCCCAGCCGGGCGATGTTGTCGCGGTAGGCGGGCTCGTCGAAGTTCAGCTCGCGGTCGAAGTGCGTGACCGGGAACGACAGCAGGCCGGAGCCCAGCCGCCGGGCCAGCTCGGTCGGGGTGAACGTCATGACTTGTCTCCAACGGTGTCTCGGAGGGTTACCGGGGGCGCCACGACCCGGTCGCGGCGCAGGAACAGCACGAGGACGGCGGCGGCCAGGCACGCGGCGGCCAGGGCGTACAGGCCCCAGGTCACCTCGCCGGTCGCCTCCTTGATCAGGCCGAAGCCGTAGGGCGCGACGAACCCGCCGAGGTTGCCGAGCGAGTTGATGATCGCCACCGCGGATGCCAGTGCCAGCGGGTGCACGCTGCCCTGCGGGATCGTCCAGAACAGCGGGCTGGCGCTCTTGAAGCCCATCGCCGCGACACACAGGAACACCAGCGCGAGCACCGGCGAGACGACCGCCGCGAGGTAGGTGCCCGCCGCGGCGACGACGAGCGCGCCGACCAGCAGCGGCTTGCTGCGGCCCAGCCGGTCCGAGGCGCGCCCGGTCACGTACATCGCGACCACCGCGCAGATCCACGGCAGCGACGACAGCAGTCCGACGGTGATGTCGTTCGTGCCCTCGATGCGGCGGACGATGTTCGGCAGCCAGAACGTGTTCGCGTAGATGGACAGCTGGATCGCGAAGTAGATCACGCAAAAGACCAGGATCTGCGGCTGCACCAGCAGGCGCCAGCGCGACACCCGGCCGGTGGCGGTGGACCGGCGCGCCTCGTCCTCCCGCTCGATGGCCGCGGCCAGCGCGTGCTGCTCCGGCCCGGTCAGCCACTTCGCGTCGGTGATCCGGCTGTCCAGCCGCGTGTAGGCGATCAGGCCGACCACGACCGACAGCAGGCCCTCCAGCCCGAACAGCCACTGCCACCCGGCCGCGCCGAGAAAGCCGTGCAGCGACAGCAGCGGCCCGGACAGCGGACCGGACAACGCGGCGGCGATCGACGAGCCCGCCACGAACAACGCGGTCGCCCGGCCGCGGTGCGACGAGGGCAGCCAGCGTGAGAAGAAGTAGATGATCGCGGGGAAGAACCCGGCTTCGGCGGCGCCGAGCAGGAAACGCAGCACGTAGAACGACGTCGGCCCCTGGACGAACGCCATCGCGGCGGACACCAGGCCCCAGCTGACCATGATCCGGGTCAGCCAGATCTTCGGCCCGTAGCGTTCCATCAGCATGTTGCTGGGCAGTTCGAAGATCGCGTAGGCGATGAAGAACAGGCCGGCGCCGAGGCCGTAGGCGGCCGCACCGATGCCGACGTCGGCTTCGAGGTGCTCCTGGGCGTAGCCGATGTTCGAACGGTTGAGCTGGTTGCAGATCAGCATCACGACGAACAGCGGGACCACGCGGCGGAAGACCTTGCCGACCGCGGTGTCCAGCGGACCGCCGGCGGGGAGGGAGGACATCGGTGACCTCTCAGGGAACGGGGGTGTTCGGCTCCCCGACGGTAGGTGCCCGGAGCGATACCAGTCCAACACCATTCTTGCATCCGGTGATACCTTTTCGACATGGAGTTCTCGTTCGGCCAGCTCGAGGGCTTCGTCGCCGTCGCCGAGGAGCGTCATTTCGGCCGCGCCGCCGAGCGCCTCTCGATGACCCAGCCCCCGCTGAGCCGCCAGATCCAGAAGCTGGAGCGGTCGGTCGGCGCGCAGCTGCTGGACCGGGACAGCCGCGGCGTGCGGCTCACTGCGGCGGGGGAGGCGTTCCTGGTCGACGCGCGGCGGCTGCTCGCGCTCGCCGGGCGCGCCCCGGACTTGGCGCGGCGCATCGCCGCGGGGCAGGCGGGCTCGATCCGCATCGGCTTCACGGGGGCGTCGGCCTTCGGCGTGCTCGGCCGGGTGCTCAACACGATCGGCGGGCAGCTGCCGGACCTGCGGGTGGAACTGTCCGAAATGGTCACCGGGGAACAGGTCGCCGCGCTGGCCAACGGCGAGATCGACCTCGGGCTGGCGCGCCCGCCGTTCGACACCGCCACCTTCGCCTCGCGACCGGTGCACCGCGAACGGCTCGTGCTGTGCGTGCCGTCCGGGCACCGGCTGGCGGGCGCGGGGCCGGTCCCCGCGGCCGAGCTCGCCAGCGAGCCGCTGATCATGCACTCGCCGGTCAAGGCGCGCTACTTCTACGACCTCGTCGTCGGTCTCGTGCCGATCGCGCACCGCAACGTGGTCCACGCGGTCAGCCAGATCCAGACGATGATCTGGCTGGTCGCCGCGGGGCGGGGCATCGCGTTCGTGCCCGAGTCGGCGACCCGGATGCGGATCGACGGCGTGGCCTGGGCCGAGATCGACGGGCTGCCGGACCGGCCGGTCGAGCTGCACCTGCTGTGGGCACGCGAGTCGGCGAACCCGGCACTGTCCACTGTGCTCACCGCGCTCGAACCGCTCACGGCGGAGCTCGCCTGACCCGATGCCCTCCGGGTATCGCGCCATGTCCAAACAGTCTTGGACGGGCATCGGCGAGTCGTCCTAACCTCCTGACACGCTCCAACGCAGGAGGACGACGATGTCGGAAACCGAGACGGCGCCGGCGGTGGCGAGCACCGCGACCGGACGCCGCCGCATTCCCACCAGGTACCTGGTTCTCAGCCTGATCTTCATCATCACCGCGATCAACTACGCCGACCGCAGCAGCCTGTCGATCACCGGCAGCAGCATTTCGGCCGAGCTCGGCTTCAGCACGGTCCAGCTCGGCTACATCTTCTCCGCGTTCAGCTGGGCTTACGTGCTCGGCCAGCTGCCCGGCGGCGTGCTGCTGGACCGCTTCGGCGCCCGCCGCATCTACGCGCTCAGCCTCGCGCTGTGGACGGTCGTGACCGCCGCGATCAGCCTGGTCGGCCTGATCACCACGCCGGTGCTGGTCGCGGTCACCATCGTGTTCGCGCTCCGGCTGCTGCTGGGCGTGTTCGAATCGCCGGCGTTCCCGGCGAACGCGCGCGTGGCGACCACCTGGTTCCCGACGGCCGAACGCGGACGGGCCACCGCGGTGTTCAACTCGGCGCAGTACTTCGCGACCGCGTTGTTCGCCCCGGTCATGGGGTGGATCACGCACGAGTTCGGCTGGCGCTGGGTGTTCGTCATGCTCGGCGTGCTCGGGCTGACGCTCGCCGTGGTGTGGTCGCGCTGGATGGACTCGCCGCGCCACCACCGCCGCGTGACCCCGGCCGAGCTGGACACCATGACCACCGGCGGCGCGCTGGTCGACCTCGACGAAGCCCGCACCCGGGCCGAACAACGCGCCCCGCTGGACCGGCGCACGATCGCGAAGATCTTCTCGACGCGGCCGCTGTGGGGCGTCTACATCTCGCAGTACGCGGTCAACGCGCTCACCTACTTCTTCATCACGTGGTTCCCGGTCTACCTGGTCGAGGGGCGCGGGTTGTCGTTGCTGGAGGTGGGGTTCGTGGCCGCGCTGCCCGCGCTGTGCGGGTTCGCCGGCGGCCTGGCGGGCGGATTCGTCTCGGATGCCCTGCTGCGCCGCGGGGCCTCGCTCACCGCGGCGCGCAAGATCCCGTCCGTGACCGGGATGGCGCTGGCCACCAGCATCGCGCTGTGCAGCCTGACCGACAGCAGCGCGCTGATCGTCGCGATCATGACGCTGGCGTTCTTCGGCAAGGGCCTCGGCGCCCTCGGGTGGGCGATCACCACCGACATCGCGCCGCCGCAGGCAACCAGCTTCGTCGGGTCCACGATGAACGCCTTCGGCAACGCGGCGGGCATCGTCACGCCCATCGTCATCGGCTACACCGTGCAGGCGACCGGTTCCTTCGACACCGCACTGTGGTTCGTCGCCGCGCACGGTGTCCTCGCCCTCATCGGGTTCGCCGTGATGGGCAAGATCAAGCGCATCGAGTTCGACACCAGGGAGAAGACCGCATGAGCGCCACCCTCGACCGCATCAGCCGGGTTCGGATCTCGTCCGTGACGTTGCCGCTGGCGACCCCGATCAGCGACGCGAAGGTCCTCACCGGGCGGCAGAAGCCGATGACCGAGGTGGCGATGCTGTTCGCCGAGATCACCACCGAGAACGGTCTGGAGGGCGTCGGGTTCGGCTACTCGAAGCGGGCGGGCGGCCCCGGCCAGTTCGCGCACGCCCGTGAGATCGCGCCGGTGTTGCTCGGCGAGGATCCCAGTGACATCGCCAAGATCTGGGACAAGCTGGTGTGGGCGGGCGCGTCGGTCGGCCGCAGCGGCCTGTCCGTGCAGGCGATCGCGGCGTTCGACGTCGCGCTGTGGGACCTCAAGGCCAAGCGGGCCGGGCTGCCGCTGGCGAAACTGCTCGGCGCGCACCGGGATTCGGTGCGGTGTTACAACACCTCCGGCGGGTTCCTGCACGCGCCGATCGAGGAGGTCGTCGAGCGCGCCGCCGAGTCGGTCGAGCGGGGCATCGGCGGCATCAAGATCAAGGTGGGCCACCCGTCGCACGAGGTCGACCTGGCCAGGGTGACGGCGGTCCGGGAAAAGATCGGCGACGTCCCGCTGATGGTCGACGCCAACCAGCAGTGGGACCGCGCGGCGGCGCGGCGCATGTGCCGCGCGCTGGAGCCGCTGGACCTGGTGTGGATCGAGGAGCCGCTGGACGCCTACGACTTCGAGGGGCACGCGCAGCTGTCGGCGGCGTTCGACACGCCGATCGCGACCGGCGAGATGCTCGCGAGCGCGGGGGAGCACGCCGAGCTGATCCGGGCCCGCGGCGCGGACATCGTGCAGCCCGATGCGCCGCGCGTCGGCGGCATCACCCAGTTCCTCAAGGTCATGGCGCTGGCCGACCACGCGCACCTCGGGCTCGCGCCGCACTTCGCGATGGAGGTCCACATCCACCTGGCGGCCGCCTACCCGCGCGAGCCGTGGGTCGAGCACTTCGAATGGCTGGACCCGCTGTTCGACGAGCACCTGGAGATCTCGGGCGGGCGCATGCACCTCTCCGGCCGGCCCGGACTGGGTGTGACGATCAGCGAGCAGGCCCGCGCGTGGACGGTGGCCCACGACGACGTGAGGATCTAGCGCGCCAGCTCCGTCGCCCACGCGGTCACCGTGATTTCGCCCGTCGTGCCCAGGTCCGTTTCCACCGGCAGCTGTCGCGGCGCTTCGCCGGGCTTCGACGCGACAGCGAGCGCCGAGCCGGTCACGATCTCGCCGTCGGTCACCGTGTTCGCCCAGGACACCACCGTCACCAGCGACTTCCCGGGCGCCAGCGCGAACGTTCCCGGCCCGGGGTCGATCGCCATGTAGGACGAGCCCCGCTCCACCCGGACGTCCAGCACCTCGCCCTCCGGACCGAGGACCTGGACGTCCGGGTACCCGGACACGGCACGCGCCGCCGTGCCGCAGTTCGTCAGTGTCAGCACGAAGGCCCGGTGCCCCAGCGCCGGCTCCACCGGGCCGCTCTCGTAGCGGGCGCAGTCCGCAGGCGGCGCGGGCGGTGGCGGCGGCGCCGGCGACGAGCACGCCGCCACCGAGAACAGCAGAACGGGCAACACGAACCCGAATCCCCCCATGCGGGGCAGGTTACCGCTCGAACGCGGCGACCGGTCCGGCGAGCCCCGCCTTGACGCCGCGGCTCAGCTCGTCGCCCAGCACCTCCTCCTGGCCTTTCTCCACGGCGTCCAGCACCTGCCGCGCGAGGTCCTCCGGCGCCACCTTCGGGCCCTCGACGTGCGCGGCCATGTCGGTGTCCATGTACCCGACGTGCACCCCGACCACGAGCGTGCCCTGCCCGCGCAGTTCCCAGCGAGCGGAGTTGGTGAACGACCACGCCGCCGCCTTCGCCGCGCTGTAATCGGCCGTCACCGGCGGCGCCAGCCACGACAGCACCGACAGCACGTTGACCAGCGCGCCCCCGCCGTTGCGGCCGAGGATCGGCGCGAACGCACGCGAGACGTTGACCGGTCCGAAGAAGTTGGTCTCCAGCACCTTCCGGGCCGCGTCCAGGTCCGGCGCGGTCAGCAGCGAGCCGTTGCTGCCCACCCCCGCGTTGTTGACCACCAGCGTGGCGTCGGCCGCCAGCTCCGCCGCCGCCGCGACCGACGCGGGGTCGGTGACGTCGAGCCGGACCGGCGTCAGCCGCGGATCGGTGATGCTCTCCGGGTTGCGGGCCGCCGCGTAGACGGTCTTCGCGCCGCGGTCGAGGAGAGCGGTGGAGAGCACGCGGCCGAGACCGCGGTTGGCGCCCGTCACGAGCGCGATCGAACCGGCGATTTCCACTGTCCTCAAATCCTTTCGATGATGGTCGCGTTGGCCGTGCCGCCGGCCTCGCACATGGTTTGCAGGCCGAACCGGCCGCCGGTGCGCTCCAGCACCCCGAGCAGGGTGGTGGCCAGCCGCGCGCCGCTCGCGCCCAGCGGGTGCCCGATCGCGATCGCGCCGCCGTCGACGTTGACCTTCGCCGGATCCGCGCCGGTCTCGGCGAGCCAGGCGAGCACGACCGAGGAGAACGCCTCGTTGACTTCGAACGCGTCCATGTCCGAAATGGACAGGCCGGCGCGGGCGAGTACCTTCGCGGTGGCGGGGATGATCCCGGTCAGCATGTAGACCGGGTCGTCGCCGGTGACCGTCGCGGTGTGGATCCGCGCCCGCGGCCGCCACCCGCGCTGACGCGCGATCTCGCTGGTGGTGAGCACGAGCGCGGCCGCGCCGTCGTTGACCGGGCTGGAGTTGCCCGCGGTCACCTTCCAGTCGATCTCGCCGAACCGCGCGGTCCAGTGCTCGTGCGCGAACGCCGGGCGCAACCCGGCCAACACCTCCAGGCTGGTTCCGGGCCGGATCGTCTCGTCGACGTCCAGCTGCGTGACCGTGCCGTCGGCGGCGGTGACCTTCAACGGCGCGACCTGACCGGCGAAGTGGCCGTCACGCCACGCCGCAGCCGCCCGCTGATGGCTGGTCACCGCGAACTCGTCCAGCTGCGTGCGGGACAGGCCCCACTTGCGGGCGATCAGTTCGGCCGCCACGCCCTGCGGGATGAGCCCGCCGGGGTAGCGCTTCTCGACCGAGGGGCCCCACACGTCGGCGCGCACACCGTCGACGTTGGCCGAGCTGCCGATCGGCACGTGGCTCATCGACTCGACACCGGAGGCGACGACGATGTCGTAGGCGCCCGCGACGATCCCCTGGGCGGCGAAGCTGAGCGCCTGCTGGCTGCTGCCGCACTGGCGGTCGACGGTGACGCCGGCGACCGAATCGGGGAAGCCCGCGGCCAGCGCCGCGAACCGGGTGGTGTTCCCGCTCTGCTCGCCGACCTGCCCGACGGCGCCGCCGATCACGTCGTCGATCTCGGACGGGTCGAGACCGGGCACGCGTTCCACCGCGCTCCGCAGCACGTGGGCGTGCAGCTCGACGGGGTGCACCGCGGCATAGGCGCCGGTCGGCTTGCCCTTGGCGACGGGGGTGCGGACGGCCTCAACGATGACGGCGTCCCTCATGGTGTGCTCCCTTCTGCGGACCGATCGGTCCCGGACCGGTCGGTCCGAGCATGCGCCGCTGATCGCAGGCCTGTCAACGGCGCGCGGACCGATCGGTCCGTTATCCTCGACACATGGCACGCACGGCAGCACCGGGAACTCGCGAGCGGATCCTCGACGTGGCGACCGCGCTCTTCTACACCGAGGGGGTCCGCGCGGTCGGGATGAGCCGGATCATCGGCGAGGTCGGCTGCGGGAAGAACCTGCTCTACGCGCACTTCCCCAGCAAGACCGACCTGGTGGCGGCCTACCTCGACCGGTTCCGCGAGTGGCGCGACCGCGCCGAAACCGCGGCGCTGCGCGAGGCGGGCAACGACCCGGCTGACCGGCTGGTTGCGCTGGTCGAGGAGATCGCCGGGCGGCTGCGGCGCCCGGACTTCCGCGGCTGCCCGTTCCGCAACCTGCTCACCGAGTTCCCTGGCGGTAACGAACAGCCGGAGCGGATGGCGCGGGAGTACCTGGAGCAGACGCGCGAGCTCGTCGGCCGTCTGGCGCGGGAGACCGGCGCGGCCGATCCGGAGGGCCTGGCGGACCGGGTGTGGCTGATCATCGACGGGCTGTACGCGAGCGGGTTCCGGGAGCGGGCCGCGGACATCGCGCCGGAGATGGTGCGGGAGGCCATCGCCGCGGCCCGGTGAGGGCCCGAAGTCCCCGCCGCGGGTGACCATGGTCAGCTGCGACGGCGGGTGCGCTCGCCTAGCGTGGGTTCCGGACCGACCGGGTGGAGGAACTGATGGACAGCAACGCGATCGTCGTCGGCGTGGACGGTTCCGACGAGGCGGACCGGGCGCTGCGCTGGGCGGCGGGCACGGCCGCGCGGCGCCACGAGCCACTGCACATCGTGCACGGGTTCGCCCCGATGGCCGGCTTCTACGGCGCCGGGCTGCCGGTGCTGCGCGAGGCCTACGAAGCGTTCGTGACGGCGGCCGACGACCTGCTCGCCGCCGCGGAGCGCACCGCGCGGGAGGCCGGCGGGCCCGAGCTGACGATCACCGCCGGGAAGCTGCACGAAGCCGGTCCGGTCGCGTTGATCGAGGCCTCGCGCACGGCCCGCACGGTGGTGCTGGGCTGTTCCGGCACCGGTGGCTTCACCGGGATGATGGTCGGCTCGACGACCGTCGAGGTCGCCGCGCACGCCCGCTGCCCGGTGGTCGTGGTCCGCGGCCGGGACGAGGCGACGGGCCCCGTGGTGGCCGGCGTCGACGGCAGCGCCACCAGCGAGCGCGCGCTCGGGACAGCGTTCGAGGAGGCGTCCTGGCGGGGCGTGCCGCTGGTCGCGGTGCACGTCTGGGCCGACGCGGACATCGCGGGACCTCCGGGCACGGTGCCGTTCCTGGTCGACTGGTCCGAGATCGAGCAGGACGCGCAGCGGCTGCTGGCCGAGCAGCTGGCGGGGTGGCAGGAGAAGTACCCGGACGTCGTCGTGGAGCGGGTCGTCGCGCGGGACCGGCCGCGGCACCAGCTGCTGAGCTGGAGCACCCGGGCGCAGCTGGTCGTGGTCGGCAGCCGCGGCCGGGGCGGGTTTCGCGGCCTGCTGCTGGGCTCGACGAGCCAGGCGCTCATCCACCACGCGCAGTGCCCGGTGATGATCGTGCGCCCGGTAGCCGTATAACGACTTATATCCGGCCGCTCAGGAGCGGGTCGTCCGGACCGTGGAGGTCGGGCCGACCGTGATCACCGGCCCGGTCCACTCCGTGGACGCTGTGTAGGTGCTCAGCGGCGGACGGGGGTGCGGTTCCATCGCCCGCTGCCGCGCCACCTCGTCGCTGTCGGTTTCGCGGGTGGCTGCCGTCGAGTGCGTGCGGCTCGTCGTGGTGCGGGTGCGCGTGGTGCTCACGGTGCTCACCTCGGACGGCGCCGGGGTGACCTCGACGACGGGCGCGACGACGGTGGCCGGCGGCGGTGGGGCGGCGCTCGTCGCGGCCGGGCGCGCCTCGACGGGTGCGGGTGGCGCGGGAGCCGGGGACGCGAGCGAAACCGTCACGATCCCGGCGGCGCCGGTCGCGAGCGTGAGGACGGCGAGCGCCGGGCGCGGCCAGGATCTGGGGGACATCGAACCTCTTCCGGGTGATCGGCAGGAAACGTATCACCCGGACGGGGTTCAGCCCGCCGACACCAGGTCCGCCAGCCGGTCCAGCGACTCGTCCAGCCGCCGCTCGACGTCGTCGGCGGCGCTGCCGCCGTGGGCGGCCGGCTGGTCGCCGTGGAAGGACAGGTGCAGCGTGGCGTAACTGGAGCCGCCCTCGGCCGAGGACACCTGCAGCCAGCCGCTGTAGTCGGCGCTGCCGCGGCGGCCCCACTCCAGCCGCAGTTGCTCGCGGCGCGCGCCCAGCACGCCGGGCGCCTCGTACTCGCCTGCCGGGTCGTGCACGTCGACGTCCACGCCCTCGGGTTCGGCCGGGTGGACGGTGATCACGCCGGGCAGCCACTCGTCGAGCCGGTTCACGTCGGCGGCCACGGTGAACACCCGCTCCGCCGGGGCCGGCATGGCGCGTTCGCGTTCGAACTCGGTCATGCCCGGCGGGCTACCCGCCGGGGCCGGGTGTACACCCAGCGGCCGTCCACCCGGGTGAACTCGCTGTCCTCGTGCAGCGAGCCGGGCCCGTCCGGGGTGCGGTAGTGGGCGCGGAACTCGACGGTGCCGTCCGTGTGGAAGGGGCTGCCGCCGGTGGTGGCCAGCACCTCAAGCCGCGTCCAGCGCTGGTCCGGGTCGAGCCGGATCGTGGCCGGGCGGGTGTCCGGGTGCCAGCTGGTGAGCAGGTAGTCGACGTCCCCGACGGCGAACGCGCTGAACCGCGAGCGCATCAGCCGTTCGGCGGTCGGCGCCGCGGACTCGCCGCGGTGCAGCGGCGCGCAGCAGTTGTCGTACGTCTCACCCGACCCGCAGGGACACCTCATGCCCCCGATTGTCCCGGTCGGGTCCGGCTTGACTGAGCCGCCCGTTCCTTGCTATCCCTATATCAGAACTACTGATATAGGGAGCGATGGATGAGCACAGCGGTCGGCAACGGGCGGGTCCGGACGGAGCCGTGGGGCGAGACGGTTCTGGTGGAGTTCGACGAAGGCATCGCCTGGGTCACGCTCAACCGGCCGGACAAGCGCAACGCCATGAACCCCACCCTGAACGACGAGATGGTGCGGGTGCTGGACCACCTGGAGGGCGACGACCGCTGCCGGGTGCTGGTGCTCACCGGCGCGGGCGAGTCGTTCTCCGCGGGCATGGACCTCAAGGAGTACTTCCGCGAGGTCGACGCCACCGGCAGCACGGCGGTGCAGATCAAGGTGCGGCGGGCCAGCGCGGAGTGGCAGTGGAAGCGGCTGGCGAACTGGAGCAAGCCGACGATCGCGATGGTCAACGGCTGGTGCTTCGGCGGCGCCTTCACCCCGCTGGTGGCCTGCGACCTGGCCTTCGCCGACGAGGACGCGCAGTTCGGGCTGTCCGAGGTCAACTGGGGCATCCCGCCGGGCGGCGTGGTCAGCCGGGCGCTGGCGGCGACCGTGCCGCAGCGCGACGCGCTGTACTACATCATGACCGGTGAGCCCTTCGACGGGCGCCGCGCGGCGGAGATGCGGCTGGTCAACGAGGCGCTGCCCGCCGACCGGCTGCGGGAGCGCACCCGCGAGGTGGCGCTCAAGCTCGCGTCGATGAACCAGGTGGTCCTGCACGCGGCCAAGACCGGGTACAAGATCGCCCAGGAGATGCCCTGGGAGCAGGCCGAGGACTACCTCTACGCCAAGCTCGACCAGTCGCAGTTCGCCGACAAGGCAGGCGCCCGCGCCAAGGGGCTGACCCAGTTCCTCGACCAGAAGTCCTACCGGCCCGGCCTGAGCGCCTTCGACCCGGAGAAGTAGTGCGCAACCAGGGCCTGGGCTCGTGGCCGGTGCGCCGCGCCAGGATGAGCCCGCACGCGACAGCCGTCCGGCACGGCGGGACGGCGCTGACCTACGCCGAGCTGTCCCGCCGCGTCGCGCGGCTCGCCCACGGGCTCCGGGAGGCCGGGGTCCGCCCCGGCGACCGGGTGGCCTACCTCGGGCCGAACCACCCGGCCTACCTGGAGACCCTGTTCGCGTGCGGGCAGGCCGGCGCGGTGTTCGTGCCGCTGAACTTCCGGCTGGGCGTCCCGGAACTGGACCACGCGCTGGCCGACTCCGGCGCGTCGGTCCTGATCCACACGCCGGAGCACGCGGAGACGGTCGCGGCGCTCGCCGGTGACCGGCTGCTGCGGGTGCCCGCGGGCGAGCTGGAGGCCGCGGACGACGAGCCGCTCGACCTGCCCGTCGGCCTCGACGACGTGTGCCTGCTGATGTACACCTCGGGCAGCACCGGGCGCCCCAAGGGCGCGATGCTCACCCACGGCAACCTCACCTGGAACTGCGTCAACGTCCTGGTGGAGACCGACCTGGCGAGCGACGAGCGGGCCCTGGTCGCCGCGCCCCTGTTCCACGCCGCCGCGCTCGGCATGGTGTGCCTGCCCACCCTGCTCAAGGGCGGCACGGTGATCCTGCACTCCGCGTTCGACCCCGGCGCCGTGCTGTCCGCGGTGGAACAGGAGCGGGTCACGCTCGTGTTCGGGGTACCCACGATGTACCAGGCGATCGCCGCGCACCCGCGGTGGCGCAGCGCCGACCTGTCCAGCCTGCGGACCCTGCTGTGCGGCGGCGCGCCGGTGCCCGCCGACCTCGCCGGCCGCTACCTCGACCGCGGGCTCGCGTTCGTGCAGGGCTACGGGATGACCGAGGCCGCGCCGGGCGTGCTGGTCCTCGACCGCGCGCACGTCGCGGAGAAGATCGGCTCGGCCGGGGTGCCGTCGTTCTTCACCGACGTGCGGGTGGCCGGCCCGTCCGGCGAGCCGGTGCCGCCGGGGGAGAAGGGCGAGATCGTGGTCAGCGGGCCGAACGTCATGAAGGGCTACTGGGGCAGGCCGGAGGCGACGGCCGAGGTGCTGCGCGACGGGTGGTTCCACTCCGGCGATGTGGCCACTGTGGACGGTGACGGGTACTTCCACGTCGTCGACCGGCTCAAGGACATGATCATCTCCGGCGGGGAGAACATCTACCCGGCCGAGGTGGAGAACGAGCTGTACGGCTACCCGGGGGTGGAGGCGTGCGCCGTGATCGGCGTGCCGGACCCGCGCTGGGGCGAGGTGGGCAAGGCGGTCGTCGTGCCCGCCGCGGGCAGCCGCATCGACGGCGCCGAGCTGCTGGCCTGGCTGCGCACCCGGCTGGCCGGGTACAAGGTGCCCAAGTCGGTCGAGTTCACCGACCGGCTGCCCACGACCGGCTCCGGCAAGATCCTCAAGGGCGAGGTCCGCCGCCGCTTCGGCTGATCAGGCGGCCGTCCCGGCCCGCGGCGGCTACGCTGGCGGCGGTGGACATCCGGACGAGGAACGCGGTGACCGTGGCGGGGAGGCCGGGCGGGCAGCCGATGGTGTTCGCCCACGGGTTCGGCTGCGACCAGGCGATGTGGCGCCTGGTCACGCCCGCCTTCGAACCGGACTACCAGCTGGTGCTGTTCGACTACGTCGGCGCCGGCGGCTCCGACCTGGGCGCCTGGCGACCCGAGCGCTACGCCACGCTGGACGGCTACGCCGACGACGTGCTGGAGATCTGCGCCGAGCTCGACCTCGAAGAGGTGGTGTTCGTCGGCCATTCGGTCAGCTCGATGGTCGGCGTGCTGGCCGCGGCGCGGGAGCCGTCGCGGTTCGCCGGGCTGGTCATGGTCTGCCCGTCGCCGTGTTACCTCGACGACGACGGCTACACCGGTGGCTTCACCCGGCCCGACATCGACGAGCTGCTCGAGTCGCTGGACAGCAACTACCTGGGCTGGTCGGCGGCGATGGCCCCGGTCATCATGGGCAACCCGGACCGGCCCCACCTCGGCGCCGAGCTGACCAACAGCTTCTGCCGCACCGACCCGCACATCGCCCGCGAGTTCGCGCGCGTCACGTTCCTGTCCGACAACCGGGACGACCTCGCGAAGGTGCCCGTGCCCAGCCTCGTCCTGCAGAGCCGCCACGACGCGATCGCGCCGGTGCCGGTCGGCGAGTACGTGCACGAGCAGCTGCCGGACAGCGAACTGGTCGTGCTGGAGGTCAACGGGCACTGCCCGCACCTGAGCGACCCGGACCTGACCACGGCGGCGATCGGGGCGTTCCTGGCCCGCCGCGGGACGCGGTGACGGAGCCGGCCGTGCTGCCCGGGGCCGCCGCCGAGGACCTGTGGGACAACGCGCCCTGCGGGTACCTCTCGGCCCGGCCCGACGGGACGATCGTGCGGGTCAACGCCACCCTCCTGAACTGGCTCGGCTACCGGGCGGAGGAGCTGGCCGGCCGCCGGTTCAGCGACCTGCTCACCGCGGGCGGGCGGCTCTACCACGAGACGCACTACGCGCCGCTGCTGCGCATGCAGTCCGAGGTGCGGGAGATCGCACTGGACCTGGTCGCCGCCGACGGCACGCGGCTGCCGGTGCTGGTCAACTCGACGCTGCGCGCGGGGCCGGACGGGGTCACCGGCATCCGCACCACGGTGTTCGACGCCCGGGACCGGCGCGCCTACGAGCGTGAGCTGCTGCGGACGAGGGAGGAGGCCGACCGGGAGCGCGAGCGGCTGACCCGGTTGTCCCGGACGCTACAGGAGACCCTGCTGCCACCGGGTTTGCCCGACGTGCCCGGGTTGCGTGCCGCCGGGTACTACCGGGCCGCGCCGACCGAGATGATCGGCGGCGACTTCTACGACCTGTTCCCGCTGAGTCCCGGCCGGTGGGCGTTCTTCATCGGCGACGTGTGCGGCAAGGGCGCCGAGGCGGCCGTGCTCACCTCGCTCGCGCGCTACACGCTGCGGGCGGCGGCGGTGCAGGAGCCCGACCCCGGCTCGGTGCTGCGCACCCTGAACGCGGTGCTGCTGCAGGACTACCGCGCTCCCGAGGGCCGCTTCTGCACCGTCCTGTTCGGACTGCTCGAGCCGGACGGCGACGGGTTCCGGGTGGAACTGGCCGCGGGTGGCCACCCGCCCGCGCTGCGGATCGCGGCGGACGGCACGGTGCACCCCATGGACACGCCGGGCGGCCGGCTGCTCGGGGTGTTCCCGGACGCGTGCGTGACGACCGCGGTCGCCCGCCTCGCGCCGGGCGAGGCGCTGTTCCTCTACACCGACGGGCTGATCGAGGCCAGGGACCCGCGGGGCGCGCTCGTCGGCGAGGGGCGGCTGGCGAGCGTGGCGTCGGGCTTCGCGGGCCTGGACGCGGACGCGATCGTCGACCGCCTCGGACGGCTGCTGTCGGACCTCGACGAGGGGGTCACCGACGACACGGCCGCGCTGGTGCTCACCGTGCCCCGCTGAGGCCGTGTTCCGGGCCAACGAGGCCATTCGTGACACTCCGCTGATCAGGTGAACATTGTTCTAGACGGGTGGTCGCCACCGACCTCCGGCCGAACGGCCGTTCCCGCACTACTCCTGTTTGTCTACTGTGGACGGCATGGTACACAGTGACGTGGATCGCACCCGGTAAGCGTTTTCCCAGGTTGCGCCGGGTGGGATTGGTTGCCGTGGCGGCGGTTGCGCTCGGGCCGATCGCGAAAACTGTGCCGTGGCAGCGAACCAGGAGGACAGCGGCGTGTGGTGACTGACCGTGCGGCCAAGATCACTCCTCCAGCGGTACGTCTTGCCGGAAAGATGACGTTATGTTGGACGACGGTCTGTCCCCCGCCTAGTCGAGCAGTTGCTCGCCAGACCGTCGGAGTGAGTGTGAACGTCGCCCCCGTGACCCTATTCGACCATGCCCGGAGACAGCTCGGAGAACTCTGCAGGGTGGCAGGCTTTCCCGACGGCGGCCGCGATGCCGTCGACGTGCTGCGGGAACTCCTCGGCGCGGCGGGCCGCCGCGCGCTGACCGAGCCGCCGCTGTGGCCCTCGGACGTCGCGGACGACGCGACCCCGGTGGAGTTCTCCGTCGCGTTCGACGAGAGCGGCGACCGCGCGGTGCGGATCCTCGGCGAGACCATAGCCGAAAACCCTGGCCCCGCATCGAACATCGAGGCGGCGAAGCGCTTTCTCACCCACATGGCGCAACGGTTGGACCTTCGGCTGGACCGGTTCGCCGCGGTCGAGGACCTGTTCCTCGTCGACCGGCCGCAGGGAAAGTTCGCGCTGTGGTTCTCGGTGATCCTGCGGCCCGGCCGGGCGCCGGCGCTGAAGGTCTACTTCAACCCGCAGGTGCGCGGCCAGGGCGCGGCGCGCGGGCTCGTCGCGGAAGGGCTGCGGCGGCTCGGGTTGAGCGACGCGTACGACACCGTGGCCGAGTACGCGCTCCGGCGCGGCGCCGCCGACCAGTTCTCGTTCTTCGCGCTCGACCTCGACGACGGGCCGCTGTCCCGGGTCAAGCTGTACATCTCGCACGACTCGGCGGACTCGGGCACGGTGGAGCGAGCGGCCGGAGCCGTCGAGGGCGTGGACCCGTTGCTGGTGCGCGATTTCCTGACCACCGCGGGCGGCGGCCCCGGCCCGTACGCCGGACGGCCGCTGATCTCCAGTTACTCCTTCGTGGAGGCCGAAGCGGGCCGTCCCGGCAACTACAGCCTCTACCTGCCGATCCGCGACTACGTCCCGGACGACGCCGTGGCGCGTGAGCACGTGCTCGCCCACTTCGCGCGGTCCGGGTTGCCGTCCGCGGAGCTGGACCGGGCGATCGCCGCGGTGACCGGCCGCCCGGCGGCGGCCGGTGTGGGGCTCATCGCGCACGTCTCCCTGCGTCTCGGCCGGTTCGGGTCGGGAACGACGGTATATCTTTCGTCCGAGGCCTACGCCGTGCAGGCGCCCCGCGGGCGGGTCAGCGCCTCGGCCACGTTCTGAACTGGGAGGAAGAAGCCAGCATGAAGTCGTTCCCGCCATACCGGGTGCAGGTTGTCAAGGCGATACCGATCACGACCCGGGAGGAGCGGGAGGAAGCGCTCGCCCGCGCCGGCTACAACATGTTCGACCTGCCTGCGAACATGGTGACGATCGACCTGCTGACCGACTCCGGCACGGGCGCGGTGTCCGCCGCGCAGGAGGCCGGCGCGGCGGCGGCCGACCGTTCCTACGCGGGTTCCGACTCGTGGTTCCGGTTCAAGTCGGCGCTGGAGGACCTGACCTCGTTCCCGCACCTGTTCCCGGTGCACCAGGGCCGGGCGGCGGAGCGGATCCTGTTCTCCACCGCGCTGAAGCCGGGGCAGATCTCGCTGTCCAACACGCACTTCGACACCACGCGGGCGAACGTGGAGCTGGCCGGCGCCGAGGCGCGGGACCTGCCCTGCCCGGAAGCGGCCGACCTGGACAGCCGGGATCCGTTCAAGGGCAACATCGACCTCGGCGCGCTCGAGGAGACGCTGTCCGGCCCGGACGGTTCGCGGGTCGGGCAGGTGCTGATCACGATCACCAACAACGGCGGCGGCGGGCAGCCGGTGTCGATGGCGAACCTGAAGGCCGTGCGCGCGCTGTGCGACCGGTTCGGGGTCCCGTTCTTCCTCGACGCGGCGCGGTTCGCGGAGAACTCGTGGCTGATCATCCAGCGCGAGGACGGTTACGCGGGCAAGACGCCGAAGGAGGTCGCGCAGGAGACGTTCGCGCTCGCCGACGGTTTCGTCGCCAGCCTGAAGAAGGACGCGATCTCGCCGATGGGCGCGGCGATCGGCGTGCGGGACGAGCAGCTGGCCAAGCAGTGCGAGGCGATCCTCATCGCCACCGAGGGTTTCCGCACCTACGGCGGCCTGGGCGGGCACGACCTGGAGCGCGTCGCGCAGGGCCTGCGGGAGGTCGTGGACCCGGACTACCTGCGCAACCGGGCCGAGGAGACCGCGCACTTCGCCCGGCTGATCAACGAGGCCGGCGTGGACATCGTGCAGCCCGCGGGGGTGCACGGCCTGTACCTGAACGCCGGGCGCCTCCTGCAGCACATGCCGCCGCACGGCTTCCCCGGGCACGCGCTGGCGTGCGAACTGTACCTGGCGGGCGGCATCCGGTGCGCCGAACTGGGTTCGCTGTACCTGGGCACCTTCGACGACGAGCACAACCTGATCTCCCCAGCGCCGTTCGAGCTGGTGCGACTGGCCATCCCGCGGCGGACGTACACGTTGGCACACCTGGAGTACGTGGCTGACGTGCTGGCCTCGATCGCGAAGAATCCGGAATCAGTGCCGGAGTACCGGGTCACGCATGCGCCGCAGTTGTTGCGGCACTTCAACTTGAAGCTGCGGCAGGTGCCCCGGGTTTCGTAGCCGCCACACGCGACTTCCGTCCGCAGGCCGGCGACGAAACGGAACAACCCCACGGACCACTCCCCTCCCGCAACCCGATCCCCAGCCAAATCGGTTGCCGAGCAGTCGGGTCAAGGCACGCTTTCCCGCCTTGACGCGACTTCTCGGCAACCGAACACTGAGAGATCGGGTTCGGAAGGGGCTTGTTTTCATCCGGGCGTAGCGAAGCGAAGCCGATGCAGTAGATACCCGCGTAGCGGCGCCAAAAAAAGAGCCACCCCGTCACCGAAGAACGGGGTGGCCCTTCTTATCCCGGGCGAAAAGTCAGGCGGGAGCCAGCTCCGACTCGGCGGGCAGCCGGCTCATCGCGTACCGCACCAACCGGATCAGCGCCAGCTTGCTCGATTCCCGGGAACGGGCGTCGAAGAACATCACCGGCACTCCGGGGGCGATGGCGAGCGCTTTGCGGATCTCGTCCTCTTCGTAGTCGTCCGAGTCCTCGAAGCAGTTGACCGCCACGATGAACGGGATCTTGCGCCGCTCGAAGAAGTCGATCGCCGCGAAGCTGGAGTCCAGGCGTCGCGTGTCGACCAGCACCACGGTGCCGATGGCGCCGAGCGCGAGCTCGTCCCACATGAACCAGAACCGGTCCTGCCCTGGCGTGCCGAACAGGTACAGCACCGTCTGCGGGGAGATGGTGATGCGGCCGAAGTCCAGCGCGACCGTGGTGGTGGTCTTGCGTTCCACCCCGGTGAGGTCGTCGACGCCCGTGCTGGCCTCCGTCATCACCTCCTCGGTGGACAGCGGGACGATCTCGCTCACCGACGCGACCATGGTGGTCTTGCCGGCGCCGAAGCCGCCCGCGATGACGATCTTGACGGGCGTCGGGATGACGCCCCCTTCTTCAGAGCTTGTTGAGGCCATCGAGCACCGCCTGGAGTAGTTCGCGATCGGGGGCCTTGGCCGGCTGCGACGGCGAACGGACGATCACGGCGCCCCGTTCGATCAGATCGCTGCACAACACCTTGACCACGGCGAGAGGGACCTTGACGTACACGGCAATTTCAGCGACGGACAACGGCCGCTGGCACAACTCGAGGATCGTCAGGTGCTCCGGGGTCAACCCGATCGGGTCGTGGTTGCCCCGGATGGCCATCACCTGCGTCGCCACGTCGAGTTTGATGTCGACGGACGGGATCCTGCCCCGTGTGATGGCGTACGGCCGGATCAGCGGCCCGGCCGCTTCGTCGTACCACTGGTCGTCCGCCATCAGTTGTGCTCCGGAACGAACCTCGCGGCATCCCGGGGAGCCGACGTCATGTAGTCACCGACGCGCTTGACGAGGCGGCTCATCTCGTAGGCGATCATCTCGACGTCGACCGTCTCCTCGGCGAGGATCGCCAGGCACGCGCCCTGACCCGCCGCGCAGACGAAGAGGTAACCCTCGGCCATTTCGATGAGGGTCTGCAGCACCGGCCCGCGCTGGAAGTGCTTGCTGGCGCCCTTGGCGAGGCTCTGCAGGCTGGACGCGATCGCCGACAGCTGGTCGGAGTCGTCCTTCGACAGGTTCGCGGACTTGCCCATGAGCAGCCCGTCGGCCGAGAGGACCACGGCGTGCTGCGCCCCGACGACGCGGTCGACCATGTCGTCGAGCAGCCAGTTCAGGTCGACCTTGGAGTTCTCGTTCTCGTTCATCGATGAGGTTCGACTTCCCTCTCAGTCAATGGTGGCCCGGGGGTCTTCCGGTGCGTCTGCGTCGCGCCCGCGGCGGGTTCCCTTGTGGAACGCCGAGAGCGTGTTGCGGGTCCGACCGGAGAACTCGTGGTAATCGGTGGCGTCCGACTCCGGGTCGTCACGGAGCTGGGCGACGAGGTTCTGCTGCGGCTCCCGCTGCGGCAGCGGCGCCCGGCGCCGCTTGGGGCGCGGCGAGGGCGTCGGTGCCGGCGCGGGCTCCGGCTCGAACACCGAGATCGTCTGCACACCGGTGGTCTCGCTCGCCGTCTCCGGTTCCGGTTCCGCGTGCCGTCCCGAGGGGAGCTCCGCCGGGACCCGCCGAGCGGGCTCGGCGGCGCCGTTGTTCTCGTGTCGTCCCATACCGTTCGTCCCGGCCGGACGGCCGGTCTCCTCCTGCTCGTGCGAGTCGGTCCCGGTGGTGGCCGGGGCGCCGCGGAACTCCGGATCGGCGTTCTCGGCGACCTGGTCCCCGTTGGCGAGCAGTGCCGACGGGATCAGGATCGTGGCGCGAGTGCCACCGTAGCGCGAGGAGTCGAACATGACCTTCAGGCCGAGCCGGGCCGCCAGCCGCGCGACCACGAAAAGGCCCAGGCTGGAGTCGGCTTTCAGGGCCATCGCGTCGAACTCGGGCGGTTCCGACATCATCCGGTTGGCCCATTCCCGGACGTCGTCCTTCATGCCGAGACCCTGGTCGGCCACGTCCACCACGACGCCGCGCGCGACGAGGGTGGAGGTCATGTGGACCTGCGACCCGGGCGGGGAGAAGGTGGTGGCGTTGTCGACCAGCTCCGCGACCAGGTGGATGGTGTCGGCGACCGCGGACCCGATGATCGCGACCTGCGGGACGTTCTCCACCTCGACCCGCGAGTAGTGCTCGGTCTCGGACACCGCGGCGCGCAGCACGTCCATCAGCCACACCGGCTTGCGCCAGCGGCGGCCCGGCTGCTTGCCGCCGAGGATGATGAGGTTCTCGGTGGTACGGCGGGCGCGGGTGGCCAGGTGGTCGAGCTGGAACAGGCCCTTGAGCTGCTCCGGGTTCTCCTCCCGGCTCTCCATCCGGTCCAGGATCTGCAGCTGGCGGTGCACCAGGCCCTGGTTGCGGTGGGCGATGCCGAGGAACACGTTGTTGACACCGCTGCGGGCCTTGGCCTCACTGGCCGCGGCCTGGACGGCGGTCAGCTGCGCGATGTTGAACGCCTCCGCCACCTGGCCGATCTCGTCCTTGCCGTGGTCCAGGCGGGGCAGCTCGGCGGTGACGTCGACCGACTCGCCCTCCTTGAGCCGGTTCACGATGCTCGGCAGGCGGGTGCGGGCCAGTTCCAGCGAGTCGTTGCGCAGGCGCTCCAGGCGCGTCATCAGGGTCCGGTCGACCAACGTGCGGGACACCCGGACGGCGACCCAGATCGACGCGATCGCCGCGAGCAGGGCGACGACACTGCCGATGATCACGGTCCACAGGTTGACGTTGCCCTTGTCCAGCGCGGCGCCGGAGGCCAGCTCCGACTGCTCGACGGTCAGGCTGATCAGCCGGCCGGACACCTCGGTGGTGAGGTCGCGCCAGTCGTTCTCCCGCACGGTCAGCCCGCCGACGTTCTCGCGGAACACGCCCGGCCCGTGCGTGATGATCGAGTTCTCCGCGGCGGTGAGGCGCTGCCACTGCTCGCTCGAGGTGAGGTCGCGGTAGCGCTGCCCCGCCTCGGGGGCCATGTAGCTCGCGATCTTCGCCAGCTGGTTGCGGTAGCTGCCGACGAGCTGGGCGAACTGCAGGTGGTCGGCCGGGGCGAACTGGCCGGAGGCGAACGCGCTGGAGGCCAGCGACGCGGCGCGCGACATCTGGTCCGAGGCGCGGAAGATGTCCACCGACGTCATACCGCCCTGGGTCGACTCGGCGTCGGGCACCAGGCGGGCCTGCGAGTCGAACAGGTCGGTCGAGACGTCCAGCAGGCGGTTGTAGAAGTCGTTGACCTGCTCCTTGGAGATCGTGCGCAGGTTGATCTCCGCGCGGATCACCGGGAGCTGGTCGAGGCTTGCCTCCATCTGGTTCATCCGCTGCCCGATCTCGTCCGGCACGAGGCTCTTCACCTCGCCGAGGGCGGACCGGAGGCTGGTCAGCGACCTGTCGATGGACTGCTGCTGCGCCTGCAGGTCACGCAGGCCGACCTGGGGGCGTTCCAGGTAGACCAGCGACAGCTGGCGTTCCTGCTGGACGGCGCCGAGCGCGGTGACGGCGGGGATCGACACGTCCTGCACGGAGGAGGCCACCGTGCGCACGTAGATCGCGTCCACCAGGAAGTACCCGGAACCCGCGATCCACATGACGAGGAGCGCGATACTCGGGATCAGGACGGTGCCGGTCAGGCGCTTTCGGATCGACTTGTGGTGGCCTTCGCCTGACTTGTCATCTGTGTTTTTCACGACGCTCCACGAAATCCTGGGGACCGGGACGAAGACGGCGACGTCACGACAGAGTCGTATGCAACCACCCCTGTCAAGCAGGGGTTGTCGACAAGTGCCCTCCCGGCGGCTCGGGAGTTCTTCTCACTCTGAGTCACAGTCGCCGATCACTCGATAGATGCTCTGGTCGAGGTGAAATCATGTCGTACCGCGATCACTCCCGAGCCGCGACCCCCCGGTTACTGTGCGCAAACCCCGTTCCGGCCGGTTGCGGCGACGCGCGGGCGCCCGAAAGCGCTTTCCTCCGTGCGGGGGAGGTGGCCGGCGGTATCCTCACCCGTTCGCGGAGAAAGGCGTGGGTGTGCGTCCTGATCGCAAGAAGCAGCTCGTCGACGCCGCCGAGCGGCTGCTGATCACCGAGGGGGCGGCGGCGGTGACGACGCGCAGGCTGGCCGCCGAGGCCGGCCTGAACCAGGCGCTGGTGCACTACCACTTCGGCTCGATGGCCGACGTGCTCGTGGCGGTGCTGGACCGGGTCGGCGACCAGTACGCGGCGGGGGTCGCGGCCGCGTTCGCCGGCGAGGAGTCGCTGGTGGCGCGCTGGCGGCGGCACCGGGACCTGCTGATCGGGGACGCGCGGGCGCGGGGGTGGCCCAAGATCTGGCTCGAGTTGTGCACGCTGGCGCTGAACCAGCCCGCGCTGCGGGAGCGGCTGGCGCCCCGGCTGGACGCCCTGCGGTCGACCTTCGCGGACGCCGTCCGCGGCGAGGCCGCCCGCCGGGACGTGCCGCTGAGTGAGGACGAGGTGTGCGCGGTGGCGACCCTGTGGGGCACCGCGGTCGAGGGGCTGTTCGTGGAGCAGCTCCTCGGGTACGAGCGGGGGCACCGGGAGCTGCTGGCCTTCCTGGAGGCCCGGCTGACAACGGCCTTCGGCGACGCCGGGAACTGACGCTTCGCCTTTCTTCCGGCCGGCCCCGGCTGCTGCCGGTCCTGGCCAGTCCGCCGGCTGCCGGCCCCGGCTGGCCTCGCCGCTGCGCGGTGGGGATGCCCCATGCCCGCCGAACCGCCGGGGCTCGGCGGGCCGCGGGAGGCCGGCCAGGCGGTGTCGCCAGACGCGGCAGTAGGCAATCCGGCTGGGCGGCAGGCTCCCGGAGCGGCCACGGCGCAGTCCCCGTCGAGCCGGGGCATCCGGCCCACGGGCTGCCGCCCGCCGGCGGCCGACGGCGGGCCGGATGCCTCGGCCAGGCGTGGCAGTCGACGATCCTTTTGAGCGGGCTGGCCCGCCGCTCTGCCCCAGCCGCCCGGTCTTCGGTCACCCACCCGAGCGTGGGGCGGGCGGTCCAGACCGCCCGGGGGCGGCCTGGGCGCGGCCCCGGCCCCCAGCCCGCCGCCTTCTGTCCCGTCGGCCCTCGCGGCCAGCCCGTCGGCCCCCTCGCCAGCCCGCCGCTCCCCGGGGCCAGCCTGCCGCCCCCGCGGTCAGCCTGCCGCCCCCGCGGCCAGCCTGCCGCTCCCGCGGCCAGCCTGCCGCTCCCGCGGCCAGCCTGCCGCTCCCCGGGGCTAGCCCGCCGCCTCCTGGGCCAGCCTGCCGCCCCTGCGGCCAGCCTGCCGCTCCCCGCGGCAGCCCGCCGCCTTCCATCCCGTCGGCCCCCGGGGCTAGCCCGTCGGCCCCCGGGCCAGCCTGCCGCCCCTGCGGCCAGCCTGCCGCTCCCCGCGGCAGCCCGCCGCCTTCCATCCCGTCGGCCCCCGGGCCAGCCCGCCGCCTTCTGCCCCCTCGGCCACCACGCCGGTTGCCTCCGCCCACCTGCCGCCCGGCGGCGGCCGCCACGTGGCCGCTGCCTCTGGCCGCCGCCACGGGCCGCCCGCCTGCCGGCGGCTGGCGACGCGGCCGCAACACGGCGGCCGCAACACGGCGGCCGCAACACGGCGCCCGCAACACGGCGCCCGCAACGCGGTGGCCGCAACACGGCGGCCGCA
>NZ_JBHZEN010000041.1:0-76620 GCF_050958625.1 Amycolatopsis sp. 3B14 | reverse complement strand
TTTCGTTGCCGGGCGGCGGTTCGCTACGAGTAGATGGCTCGTTGTGCTGCTTGCATCGCACTTCCGTACAGGCCGCCGGTGATTCCGTTGCGCGCTAGTGCTGCCCTTGCGGCGTTGGCTCCTGGTGCTCCGTGCACCGCCCCGCCGGGGTGGGCCGAGGCGCCGGCCAGGTAGAGCCGATCAACTGGGGTGTCGGCCCTCGACAAGCCGGGGACTGGGCGGAACACGAACTGCTGGTGGATCGCCGCGGTGCCGGCGTTGATCGCGCCCTGTACGAGGCTCGGGTTGAGTGCCTCCAGCTCCGCCGGGCCCTGCGGGCACCGCGCCTTGATCAGGCTGCGGAAGCCGGGTGCGCGTCGCTCGATGAGTTCTTCCATCCGGTCGGCGTAGCGCTCCAGCCGGTCCCTGTCCCAACGCTCGCCGCGCGGCACGTGCGTGTACGCCCACACCGCCTCGGTGCCCGCCGGGGAGCGGGACGGGTCCGTCGTCGTCATCTGGCCCAGCAACAGGAACGGCCGCTCGGGCACCCGGCTGCACGCCAGGTCCGCGCCGTACGCGGTCAGCCCATCGAGGTCCGCGTCCAGGTGTACCACGCCCGACCGGCGCGCCGCTTCGGCCGTCCACGGGATCTTCCCGCTCAACGCCCAGTCGACCTTGATCGTCGCGTTGTCCCAGTGGAAACGGTCCAGGTCGGACACCAACCGGGCGGGCAGGTGCTCCTCCCCGACCAGCTCCCGGTACAGCGCCGGGGCCGGCACGTCCGCCAGCACCGCCCGCTTGGCCCGCACCAGTTCACCGTGCTCGTCCCGCACACCCATCGCCCGGTTCCCCGCGATCAGCACGTCCCGGACCCGGCGGTTGCACTCGACCCGGCCACCGCGGTCGGCGAGACGGCGCACCAGTGCCGTGATGATCCGGTCCGCGCCGCCCTCCGGCACCGGGAAACCCACGTCCTGCCCGACCATCCCCAGCAGCCACCCGAACACACCGCTGCCCGCGTTGTCCGGACCAAGATCCGTGTGCAGGGCGTTGCCGGCGAACAGCAACCGCGCGCCCTCGCCGTCGAAGAGCTCCTCACCCAGCCGCCGCACCGGCAGCGTCACCATCCGCACCAGCCGCAAGGTTTCCGCGACCCCGATCCGGCGCACCAGCCTCGACGCCGACCGCACCGGCGGGAACGGTCGCAGCACCGATTCCAGCAGGTCGTCGCGCACCCTCTCCCACTGCGCGAACGCATCACGCCAGGCGTCGCCGTCCTTGGCGGCGAAGGTCGAGACCGAAGCAGCCGTCTCGTCGAGGTCCCTGGACAACGCCACGCACCGGTCGTCGTGCAGGACGTGGGCCAGCACCAGCGGCGCGTGCCTCCACACCAGGCCGTAGGAGTCCAGCCCCAGCTCCCGCAACACCGGCGACGCGTAGCCGAGCGGGTAGAACGCGCTGCACAGGTCGCTGCGGAACCCGGGCGCGGTGACCTCTGCACTGCGCACCGCGCCACCGGGCTCCGGTGCGGCCTCGAGCACGAGCACGCTCCACCCGGCGTCGGCGAGCACGTTCGCCGCCACGAGACCGTTCTGGCCCGCCCCAACGACGACCGCGTCGACAGTTTCGGTCACGACGCTCCCTTCTAGGCTTGCGTCTGACGGCTGGGCCGCCCCAGCCTGACCCCAGCCAACCGCTCCAGCCACGATTCCGCACCCCGCGGCGCGAGCGGCCCGCTGCCGGTGCCACTGCCGTCACGCATCCCGGCGACCAGTTCGGCCAGCGCCTCCTTCGCGTCGTGCCGCGGTTCCCAGCCGAGGTGGGCGCGGGCGCGGGTGGTGTCGACCAGCGGCGCCTTGTCGGCGAGAGTGAGCCAGCCGGGGTGCATCGGCTGCAACCCGAGCCGCCACGTCGGCAGGGCCAGGGTGGTGACCAGCCGCCGCGGCACCGGGACGCGGAACCCGCCGAACAGCTCGGCGAGGTCGTTCACGCCGAGGATCGGTTCGGCGGCCAGGTTGAAGGCGCCCTCCGCGCGCTGGTCGAGCATGCGGCAGATCGCGTCGGCGACGTCGTCGGCGTGCACGACCTGGGCACGCAGACCGCTCCACAGCGGCACCGGCAGCAGGCGGTTGCCGATCAACGCGGTCGGCAGGAGCGGGCTCAGCGTCCACCGCGCGAGCTGCGCGCCGGAGTCGTACTGGGCGACGGCGCACGGCCGGAACACCGCGACCCGCACGTCCGGGTGCTGCCGGGCGAACAGCTCGACGAGGCGTTCCAGGCGCGCCTTGTCACGGCTGTAGGCGCTGCCCGGTACGCCGGTGCGCGGCCAGTCCTCGTCCACGCGGGTCCAGCGCGGGGCCGGGGTGTAGGCGGCGACTGAGGACGCGCAGACCAGCTGCGGCACCCCGGCCTCGGCGACGGCGGCCAGGACCTCCTGCGAGCCCTCGATGTTGGTCCGGTTGCGTGGCGGCTCCTCGGCACCGGGGTGGATGGCCCAGGCGAGGTGGACGACGGCGTCCGCCCCGGCGAAGACCTTCGGCAGGACGTCCGGGGCGGAGTCGGAGTCGAGGTCGCAGTCGACCCACTGGGCGCTGTCGTACGGTGGACGGGCGTCCGGGATCCGGCGCGCCAGCCCGACGACCTCCCAGTCCGGCCTGCGCGCGGCCGCACGCAGGAACGCGGTGCCGATGCTGCCGGACGCCCCGGTGACCACGACCTTCATGCCGGACGTGTTCCACGAGGGCGGGTTCGCTAACCGCCGGGCGCGGAACTTCTCAGTCCGCAGGCAAGGCGGGCGCGTCCGGCGTCGCCACCGCCGCCAGCCGCGCGCGGACCGCCGTGCGGGCGTAGTCGTAGCGGGACGGGTCGTCGTGCAGCAGGGCGTCCTCGGCGGCGGCCCTGGTGAGCGCGTCCAGCTCGAAGGCCAGCTGCGCCGGGTCCACGTCCGGGTCGATCTCGCCCAGCTCCTGCGCCTCGGCGATCGTCGTGCGGTACAGCGACTGCCAGTCCCGCCGTCCGGCGGCTATCGCGTCGCGCACGCGGCCGGGACGGGCGTCGAACTCGGCCGCGGTCGCGACGAAGAAACACCCGCCCGCGAACACCGGCTGCCGCACGTACGCCAGCCACGACTCGGCCAGCGCCCACACCCGCCGCAGCCCAGCCGGGGCCTTCCGCGCGGGCTTCACGACCTTGCCGACGAACACCTCGACGGCCGCGCGCACGGTCGCCAGCTGCAGCTCCTCCTTCGAGCCGAACTGCGCGAACACCCCGCTCTTGCTCACGTCCAGCTCGGTGGCCAGCCGCCGCACGGACAGGCTCTCCAGCCCCTCCACGGACGCGATGTCCATCGCCCGGTCCAGGATCGCCCGCCGCGAGCGCAACCCGCGCTGCACCCGCTTGTCCACATGCACGTCAGCCACCCGCCCAGTCTATCCCGGACAGCCGTCCACCGCCTGCTCGATTCCCTTCGGAGAATTGCGGGCGCGAACCGCACGAACTTACCGTACGAGTGTCCACCAACTTGGAGGAGCAGACATGCGAGCGGTACTGCAGCGGGCGTGGGGCGACCCGCTCGAAGTGGCCGAGGTGCCCACACCCCGGCCCGCCCCCGGCGACGTCCTGGTCCGGGTCTTCGCGGCGGGCGTCAACCCCGTCGACCACTACACCGCCATCGGCCAGGCCTACAACATGGTCCTGTCGCTGCCCCACACCCACGGCTGGGACGTGGCGGGGGTGGTCGAGCAGGTCGGCTACGGCGTGACGCGGTTCGCGCCCGGCGACCGCGTCTACGGCATGCCGTGGTTCCCGCGCGCGGCGGGCGCGTTCGCCGACTACCTCACCGCCCCGGCCCGCCACCTCGCGCCGATGCCGGAGGGGCTCGGTTTCCCCGAAGCGGCTGCTCTGCCGCTCGCCGGGCTGACGGCGTGGCAGATCCTCAACGAGGTCGCCGGCGTGACGGCCGGGCAGCGCGTGCTGGTCTCGGGCGCGGCGGGCGGCGTCGGGCACCTCGCCGTGCAGATCGCGAAGGCCCGCGGCGCGCACGTCATCGGCACGGCGAGCCCGCCGAAGCACGAGTTCGTGCGCGCGCTGGGGGCGGACGAGGTGGTCGACCACCGTACCGGGCCGCCCGCGCGGGACGTCGACGTCGTCGTCCAGATGTTCGGCGGCGAGCACGGCCTGGCCGCGCTGCGCGCCCTCCGGCCGGGCGGCCTGTTGGTCAGCGGCCAGTCCGCGTGGACGCCGGGACTGCACGAGCGCGCCGCGGAACTCGGCGTGCGCGCCGTGGGCTACCTCGTCGACCCGGACGCCGCCGGGCTCGCCGCACTCACCGATCTGGTCCACAAGGGACAGTTGTCGCCACACGTCAGCGAGACGTTCCCGCTGACCGATGCCCAGCGCGCCCTGAACCTGCTCGCCGAGGGCCGCACCACCGGCAAAGTCGTCCTGACCGTCACCGACTGAGGAGGAACCGTGGAACAAACCGTCCGCGCCTACGCCGAAGCCAAGAGCCGCGCCGACACCGGCGCCGCACTGGCCCAATGCCACCCCGACGTGGTCATCGAAACCGTCCCCTTCCGGGCCGTCGCGCACGGCACCGCGGAGGCCGGGCGCCAGTTCACCGGGTTCTTCCGCGCGTTCCCGGACTACCGCGTGCATGCCGACTACCTGCGCACCGCCGGGGACCTCGTGGTCGGGGCCGGCACGATCAGCGCCACGATGCGCGGCGCGCTGGCCGGGATCGACCCGACCGGGAAGTCGTTCGAGCTGCCGTTCGCCTGCCACTGGCAGGTGCGCGACGGCCTGATCGCCCACGAGCGGTTCTTCTTCGACTTCCACTGGATGTGCGAGCAGCTGGGCCTGTCGACCGACGAGGCGGGCAAGCGGTTCACCCAGTGGCGGGAGGCGGCATGAGCACGTACGTCCTCGTGGCCGGCGCGTGGCACGGCGGATGGTGCTGGGACCGCGTGGCGACCCCGCTGCGCGAGCGGGGTCACCGGGTGATCGCCCCGGACCTGCCGATGGACGCCGGAGCCGGCCTGCACACGCACGCCGCCGAAGTGGCCGCGCTGCTGGCGGACCTGGACGACGTCGTGCTCGTCGGGCACAGCTACGCCGGTTTCGTCGTCCGGGAGGCCGCCGACCGGGTGCCGGAACGGGTCGCACGGCTGGTGCTCGTCGATGCGTGGTTCGGCCGGAACGGCGAGTCGCTGGACAGCCGTGCGCCGGGGTGGTTCACCGAGTGGGTGGACTCGACGACGGTCGACGGGCTGATCGGCGTGCCACCCGCGGCGGCCGTCGGCGTCACCGACCCCGCCGACGTCAAGTGGCTGGAGGCGAACATGGTCCCGCACCCGCGCCGGTCGTTCGCCGAGCCGACGACCCTGACCGGCGCGGTCGAGTCCATCCCCTGCCACGCTGTGGTGTGCCTGGACAACGAGCGGATGCCGCTGGCCCGGCTGGCGCGGGACGCCGGATGGCCGGTCACCGAGCTGCGCACCGGCCACGAGTGCATGGTCACCGCACCGGACGAGCTCACCGGGATGCTCCTGGCTCTGTCCACTCAGGACTGACCGGCGGAACCCGGTTCGGCCATCCGGCGGTGCATCGCCGCCTTCACGGTTTCCGGCACCGCCCGCGCCGCCGCGGCCTGAACCTTGTTGCGTGCCGAACCGGCGACCACCTTGTCCTTCCCGGCCATCATCGCGGCGAACCCCTGCTCGGCGACCTCCGCGGGGTCGTCCTTGGGGCCCTGGGCGATCTTGGTGTCGGTCATCCCGGCGCGCTCGAAGAACTCGGTGTCCGTCGGGCCCGGCAGCAGGGCCGTGACCGTCACCCCGCTGTCCTTCAGCTCCTCGCGCAGCGCCTCGGCGAACGACGCGAGGAACGCCTTGCTCGCGCCGTAGACGGCCTGGAAGGGGCCGGGGGTCATGGCCGCGACCGAGGACGTGAACAACACCCGACCCGCCGCCTGCTCCACCATTCCCGGCAGCAGGCGGCGGGTCAGGTGCACGGCCGAGGTGACGTTCAGGTGGACCACGTTCAGCTCGTCGCGCAATGAGCCGTCCACGAACGCGCCACCGACCCCGACCCCGGCGTTGACGGCCAGCGCGGCCAGCGGCCGGTCCACCGACGCGACCGCGGCGACCAGGTTCTCGACCCCGTCGTAACTCGCGAGATCGCCCCGCACGGCCAGTACCTGCGCGCCGAGCGCCAGCAACTCGCGCTGCGCGTCGTCCAGTTCCGCGTTTTCCGCGGCGATCACGAGGTCGTAGCCGTGCGAGGCGAACTGCTTCGCCAGCTCGCGCCCGATCCCGGTGGAGGCGCCGGTGACCACCGCGAGCGGTCTTGTTCCTGTGTTCGTCATGGCGGGCGGTTACCCCGATCCGGGCCGCCCACTCGGGCTACGCGTTGCCGCGCGCCGCGCTGATGTCGCCGAGCGCCGACGACGGGTCGCGCTCGATCGTGCTGCCGCATCCGCTGGCTGGCCGCATCCGCGGGCTCCTCCGGGCGCGCGGGGGGCCGCCGAAACCGGCTACCGTGGGAGGCAGAGCTTCACCGGATTGGGAGGACGTCCCCGTGACCGAGGCCTGGCACCGCCCGTTGCGGCACATCAAGGGCAGCGAGCTGACCGGCGACACCGCGCAGACCAGCGGCATGCGGCGGCTGGAGGCGGTGTCGGGCAAGACGGCCGGCTCGGAGAAGGTCTGGATGGGCGAGACGCACGTTGGCCCGCGCACCAATTCGGGTGACCACCACCACGGCGAAGCCGAAACGGCGATCTACGTCAAGTCCGGGCACCCGGTGTTCGTGTTCGCCGACGGCGACGAGGAGATCCGGTTGGAGACCGAGCCGGGCGACTACATCTTCGTGCCGCCCTGGGTCCCGCATCGCGAGGAGAACCCCGGCGACGAGGACGCGGTCGTGATCATCGCGCGCAGCAGCCAGGAAGGTGTCGTGGTCAACCTGCCGAGCCTGTGGGCCCAGGTGGACCGGCCGGATTCCTGAGCGCGGCCCCGATCCCACTTCTCCGGGCTCTGTTGGTCGCCGTCACGGGGGCACGTATGATCCTGGCCAGCGTCAAGCAGCCGGCGCCCAACGCCGTCCGAACGGCGGACGGCACCACGAGGCGAAGGGCTTGACGATGAACGACCTCCAGCGGATACGTCCGCATTCATCCCCGCCGTGCTCGAACGTGCTGGGGGGCAGGCTCCGGTTCTGATCCGCCGCGGATCCCGGATCACCCACCACATCACGGCACCCGTGCACCGCCCGCGTTCCGCGCGGCGGTCCGGCGGCGTGCCCGGCAGCGCACTCGCGGAGAGAACCCACACATGACCAGATCCGAGCGGCCGGCACCACTGGCCAGACTCGACGACGTCACCCTCGCGCTGGAGAACCTGCGCCTCGGCATCGACGAAGAGGAGCCACTCGACGCGGTGCTGCGGCGGCTCGCCGAAACCGCCGTGAACGCGATCGCGGACGCCGACGCCGTCAGCGTCACGCTGCTCGACGACGCCGGGCCGCGCACCGCGGCCACCACCGACAACGAACTGACCGGGATCGACCAGGCCCAGTACGTGGCGGGCGACGGCCCGTGCCTGCTGGCCGTCCGCACGCGCGAACCGGTCCGCGCGGTGTCCAAACCGGACAATGGGACGTGGCCCGAGTTCGCCGCCGCCGCACAGGACCGCGGCGTCCTGGCGTTCCTCGCCGTGCCGCTGTTGCTCGGCGCGGGCACCCGCGACGGCGACGAGCTCGTCGGCTCGCTGAACCTGTACAGCCGGGTCGACGGCGCGTTCGACCCGTTCGACCAGAAGCTGATGCGGTTGTTCACCGGCGCCGCCTCCGCGGCGATCAGCAACGCGCGCCGCTGGTACCACGCGCGGCAGCAGATCCGGCACCTGGAGAGCGCGCTCACCTCGCGCGCCGAGATCGACCAGGCGAAGGGGGTGCTGATGGCGGTGCACGGCATCAGCGCGGGCGAGGCGTTCGACCGGCTGGTGGACCAGTCGCAACGGCAGAACATCAAACTCCGCCAGGTCGCCATCGACCTGCTGGAGTCCGTGCGCGCACGCTGACGCCCGGGCCGGTTCAGGCGCGGCGCATCGCGACCCGGGGCCAGCGGTCGAGTCCCCGCGCCGCCTCCGCCGCGCGGATCCGGCGCAGCCCGGGCGTCAGCTCGTCCGCGGTCAGGCGGACGAAGCCGCACCGCTCGTAGTACGGCGCGTTCCACGGCACGTCGGCGAACGTGGTCAGCGTCAGCGCCGGGAAGCCCGCCCGCGCGGCTTCCTCGATCAGCGCCCGCCCGATGCCGCGCCGCGCGCGCGAGGCGTGCACGGACACCTGCTCGATGTGCAGCGCACCGTCCACCGGGGCCGCGACCAGGTACGCGACCGGTTCCGGGTCGGCGGCCACCCACGCGAAGGGGTAGCTCGCGAGCTCCGCGGGCGTGGGCAGCACGTCGTCGGCGATCTCGGGCATCCCGATGTCCCGGAAGCACTCCCCCGCCGACCGTTCGACCTCCGGCAGCCGGTCGAAATCGGCCGCGGTCGCAGTCCTGATGCGCATGCCGCACAGTGTGACCGGGTACCGCCACATCGATGGCACGAATTTTGTCACCCTGGTACTGGCTGCGGCGGGCCGCGCGCTTCCCCGGGCGGGAGCGTGAGGCCGTGCTGCAGGCGGTCAAGATGGCGCTCGCCGCGGTGCTCGCCTGGCTCGTCGCGCGCGTGGTCGTCCCGTCGCCGCAGTCGTTCATGGCGCCGTATGCCGCCGTGTTCCTGATGACCGCGACGGTCTACCGCTCGCTCACCAACGCGGCGCAGCAGACCGCGGCGCTGCTGCTCGGGCTGGCCCTCGCCTACGCCGCGGCCCACCTGATCCCGCAGCCGGCGCTGGCGCTCGCGGCGGCGGTGTTCGTCGGGATGTTGCTCGGCCAGTGGCACCGGTTCGGCGGCAGCGGCATCTGGGTCGGGGTGACCGCGCTGCTGATGATCTCCTACGGCACCGCGGGCAACCTGCTCTACCTGGCCGAACGCACGGCCGAGAGCCTGCTCGGCGCGGCGATCGGGGTGGTGGTGAACACGGTGGTCCTGCCGCCGGTGCACCTGCGCCACACGCGCGACGCCGTGACCGCGCTCGCCGCCGAGGTGCGGGACCTGCTGCAGTCGATCGCCGGCGACCTGCGCGAGGACTGGGACGCCGACACCGCCACCCGCTGGCTGCGGCACGCCCGCCGCCTCGATTCCACGGTGGCGCGGGCCGACGAGGCGGTCAGCTGGGGGCGCGAGAGCGTGCGGTTCAACATCCGCTGGCTGGTGCACCGCCGCCGCGGCCGCCTGCCGCTGCCGTCGGCCTTCGAGTCGCCGCTGAGCGTGCTCAAGGAGGTCTCCGAGCAGGTCAAGCGCATCACCGAGGCGCTGGTGACCGCCGCCCAGCAGGACGAGGCCGACCCGGAGTTCACGGCGGAGTACGCGCGGCTGCTCGACCAGCTCGCCGGCGCGGTCGCCTGCCTGGACCAGAACGACGACCGGCTCGCCGACCTGCCCGGCTACCTGGACGAGCTGGCCGCGCACCACCGCGAACTGGACGGCAGGCTGCGGTTCGACCGGGTCACGACGGTGATGCGGCAGGCCGAGGACGCGGCGCTGCTCGCGGTGGCCCGCTCGGTGCGGGTGCTGGAGACGGCCGCGCCGAGCTGACCCGTTTGAGCCCGCCGCGGGCGGCAAGCCCACAGGCGGGAAAGGAGGGACGACGATGAACCGCACCACGACCCGGGAGAGCCTGGAGGCCTCGCTGCAGGACCTGGATTTCCCGGCGGAGAAGCCGCAGATCCTGGAGTGCGCGGAGCGCAACGGCGCCGACGACGACACGGTCGCCGCGCTGCGCGCGATCCCGCCGGTGGGCTACGGGAGCTGGACCGAGCTGATCTCGGCCGTCCGCGTCGAGTCCGACGACGACCGGAGCTGACCTCGGGGTGGCGCGGCTACGCGCCGCGCCACCGCACCTGCTCCTGCTCGGCGAGTGCCTGGCGTACCGCCGCGGACACGGCTCACCGCCCCGAACTCACCGCCCGCCGATCGCCCTGGCTCGCCGCCCGGCGAACCCTCGATCCAACACCCCACGAACGCCCCGGCTCGCCGCTCCGCGGACCCCCGGCTCACCGGCCGGCCAGCAGCTCCTCCAGCTCACCCAGCACGTCTTCGACCGGGACCGTCGCCACGAAGGAGTCGTCGTGCTCGCAACGGGGCAGGTCCTCGCGCGTGCAGTCGACGCCGCACACCGGGCAGTTCGCCGTCCACGAGATCAGCAACCGGTGCCGCGACCGGCTGAGCGGCCCCGCGTTCACCACGTTGCCCATCCAGTACACGCTGACCGTCGGCGCGCCGACCGCCGCCGCCAGGTGCCGCGGGCCGCTGTCGTTGCCTGCGAACGCCGAGCACCGGTCCAGCACACCCACCAGCGCGGACATGCTGAGCGACGTCAGCCCGCGCACCGGCGGGCCGGCCAGGCCGGCCACCCGCTCGACCAGTTCACGTTCGTCCGGCGCCCCGATCACCACCACACCGCGCCCGCCTGCCGCGAGCTTGGCCGCGATCTCGGCGAACCGCTCCGCGGGCCACCGGCGGCGCCGGTCACCGGCGCCGGGGTGCACCACGACCAGCGGCTCCGGCAGTCCCTCCAGCACCTCGTCCGCCGCCGCGCGATCGGCGTCGGTCACCGCGATGGACGGTTCCAGCTCCACCGGCCGCGCCCCGGCCAGCCCGGCGACCTCCAGCGCGCGCAACACCTCGTGCTGGTAGTACCGGAACGGCAGCCACCGGTCGGCCTCCGCCGCGTCCGGCGTCCGCGCGCCGACCAGGTACCGCGGTTCCAGCCTGCGCAGAAAAGGGTTGGAGTTGCGCCCGCCGCCGTGCAACTGCACGGCCAGGTCCACCGGCTTCAGCGCGTCGAACCAGGCCTGCTGCTCCGCCGCGTCGAACGGCTTCCCGGCGGGCTCGTGCACGTTCTCGTACGGCGGCAGCGGCCGCACCTCGGTCACCGGCGACGGGCGTCCGGCGAGCAGCTCACGGTGCAGTTCCGTGCCCAGCAGCACGATCTCGGCGTCCGGGTAGGCCGCCCGCAGCGCGGCCATCGCCGGCACCGCGAACAGCAGATCCCCCAGACCGCCACCGCGCAGCACGGCGATCCTGCGCACGTCCGGCCACTTCGCTTCGATCGGGCCGACCGCGGGCCCTGCGTCGGAATTCACCACGCGCTCAAGGTGCCCGTTTCCGCAGGCAGCAAACGGAAATGTTTCGTACCGCAAGATCCGGCTACTGGTGGAGCAGGAGAAGGAGTGGAGGTGGACATGGCAGGCGAGACCAAGGACGTGGCCGCCATCACGCCGGACCTCGTCCGGCTGCTGTCGGAGACCGCGCCCACGGTCGTGGTGCTCGGCGACGCGATCCTCGACGTGTGGCTGTCCGGCCACTGCGAGCGCATCTGCCGCGAGGCCCCGGCGCCGGTCGTCGACGTGGGCGCGCGCGCCCTGTCGCCCGGCGGGGCGGCGAACACCGCGGCGAACCTCGCCGCGCTGGGCGCCCGGGCCCGGTTCGTCAGCGTCGTCGGCGACGACGAACCCGGCCGGGAACTGGCCGCGCTGCTGGACTCCCACGGCGTCGACACCGAGAACCTGCTCACCGCGCCGACGCGGCGCAGCATCAGCAAGCAGCGCGTGGTCGCCGACGACCAGGTGTTGCTGCGGTTCGACGAGGGCGACCGCGACGATCTGCCCGCGGTGCAGACGAACCGCCTCACCAAGGCGCTGGAGAACGCGCTGGCCGGCGCGGATGCGCTGATGGTGTGCGACTACGGCAACGGCCTGCTCGGCAAGCCGCTGCGGGACGCGGTGGCGCGGCTGCGGGCGGACATCCCGCTGCTGGTCGTCGACGCGCACGACTTCGAGCACTGGCGGCAGGCCCGGCCCGACCTCGTCACCCCGAACGCCGCGGAGGCCGCGAACCTGCTCGGCGCCGACCTGCCGGAGCCCGGCGAAGAACGCGCGCGCCTGTTCGAGGACGAGCGGCGGACGCTGCTCGACAAGACCGGCGCCGCGGCCGCGGTCGTGACCATGGACCGGCACGGCGCGATGCTGCTCACCGGCGAGGGCCGCGGCTACCGCACGTGGGCCGATCCCGCACCGGAGAGCCAGGCCAGCGGCGCGGGCGACACGTTCGCGGCGGCGCTCGTGCTGGCGCGGGCCGCGGGCCTGCCGACCACGAGCTGCATGGAGCTGGCGCAGACGGCGGCGAACGTCGTGGTGCACCAGGACGGCACTGCGATCTGCAGCCAGGCTCAGCTGTCCCTGGCGCTGAGCCGGGAACGCGAGGCCGCGGTGCCGGCCGGGGAACTCGCCCGCGCCGTCGCCGCGCACCGCGAGGCCGGGCGCCGGGTGGTGTTCACCAACGGCTGCTTCGACGTGCTGCACCGCGGGCACATCACCTACCTGAACGAGGCCAAGCGGCTGGGCGACGTGCTGATCGTCGCGGTCAACTCCGACGAGAGCGTGCGCCGGCTCAAGGGGCCGGACCGTCCGGTGAACACCGCGCAGGATCGCGCCGCCGTGCTGTCCGCGCTCAGCTGCGTGGACCACGTGGCCGTGTTCGAAGAGGACACTCCCATCGAGCTGCTCAAGCTGCTGGAGCCGCAGCTCTACGTCAAGGGCGGCGACTACACCGAGAACATGCTGCCGGAGGCGCCGACCGTGCGGTCCTACGGTGGCGAGGTCCGCGTGCTCGGGTACGTCGCCGACCACTCGACGACCTCGGTGATCGAGAAGATCCGCACCTCCGCGCCGGTCGGGGAGGGCGCGTGAGGGTCGACGTCCTCATCCCCACGCGCAACCGGCCCGCCGAGCTCGCCGTCACGCTGTCCGGCCTGGCCGCGCAGGACTTCCCGGACTTCGCCGTGCACGTGGCCGACCAGTCCGACGGGAACGCCTCCTACGACTCCCCGGCGGCCGAGGCGATGGTGCGGGTGCTGCGGCACCAGGGCCACCCGGTCGACCTGAGCCGGAACCTGCCCCGGCGCGGTCTGGCGCAGCAGCGCAACCACCTGCTGGACCAGTCCAAAGCGGACTACGTGCTGTTCCTCGACGACGACGTGTGGCTCGAACCCGGCGCGATCACCCGCCTGCACTCGGCGATCACCGAGCTGGGCTGCGGGTTGGTCGGCAACGCCGTCACCGGACTGTCCTACTTGGACGACCGGCGGCCGCACGAGCTGGAGCCGTACGAGGAGTGGGACGGCAGGCCGGAGCCGGAGCAGATCACGCCCGGCACCCGCGAGTGGCGGCGTTGGACCCTGCACAACGCGGCCAACCCGACGCACCTGTCGGAGCGGGTCCGGCACCGTCCGAAGTGGACCGCCTACAAGGTCGCCTGGGTCGGCGGTTGCGTGATGTTCGACCGCGAGGCCCTGGTCAACGTGGGCGGGTTCGAGTTCTGGCAGGACCTGCCGCCGGAGCACTGCGGCGAGGACGTGCTGGCGCAGATGAAGGTCGCCGCCAAGTACGGCGCGGCGGGCATCCTGCCCACCGGGGCCGTGCACCTGGAATCCCCGACCACGGTGGTGAACCGGGACACCGAAGCCTACGACGTCGTTTGCCCGTGAGGATCATGACCGAGCCCGTTTCCCAGCAGCGCCTCCGGCTCCGGGACGAGTTCCTGGACCGGGCGGCGGAGGAGTTGTTCAAATACGACGAGCGGTTGCGCGGACTCGACCTGGAGGTCCGCTTCGACCGCGGCGTCGCGCACCTGACCGGCGAGGTCGGCGAGCGCGCGCACCTGGACACCGCGCGTGAGCTGATCGGGCGTCTGGACGGGGTGTTCGGCGTGTGGGACCGCGTGCGGGTCGGCGGGCGGGACCCGCTGATCCTCGACCTCGGCTGCGGCGGCCAGAAGCAGTACCCGGGCAACTTCGGCGTGGACCTGATGGCCACCGGCGAGGTGGACGTGGTCGCCGATCTGTCCGGTCCGCTGCCGTTCGCGGACTCGTGCGCGGACCGGGTGTTCCTGGTGCACATCCTGGAGCACCTGATCGATTTCCTGCCGCTGGTGCACGAGGTGCACCGGGTGCTGCGCCCGGACGGCATCGCGTACGTGTTGTCACCGTGGTGGCGTTATGTGAACGCGGTGGCCGACCCGACGCACGTGCGGATGCTGGACGTGCAGACGATCAAGGGCATCTGCCGCAGGCCGGGCTCGTCGCGCACCTGGTTCCCGCTGCACGCGGGCTGCGACGGGGCCAGCATCTTCGCCGAGTTGCGGCCGGTCAAGGACGGTTCCGCGGAGGCGCCGGGCGCGGCGCACCTCGCCCGGTTCTTCGACTAGTGACCTGACTCGCACCTGCGCGGTCCCGGCAACGGGGGTGAAACACGGGATGCATACCGTGAATCGCATGACGACCCACCGGATTCCGGCCGGCGCCATCAACCTGTGGCCGGAGCAGCCCGAGAGCACGACCCGGACCGGCGGCACCGAGAACCGCGGCCTGGTGTGGTCGGCGCTCTGGCAGCACGACGAGACCGAGCCGCCCGCCGCCGACGCGCAGTCCTAAGCCGCGAGGCCGAGCCGCGTCAGGTACGCGGACAGCTCCGGTGGCGTGTGGAACGCGCTGCGGATCGCCAGTGACGCGTCGCAGCCGAAGGCGATCTCCGCCCTGTTGATGGCATGGCCTTCGGCGCGGAGGCCGTCCTGGTAGGCGTCGAGGACCAGTTCGCGCAACGCGGGCAGGGCGGCGACCGGCAGCGAGCCCTCGTCGGCCGGCCCGACGAGGAGCTGGCCCAGGTCGGAGCCGACCGGGAGCGGGCACTGCCAGCCGACGTCGATCACCACGAACGTGTCCGGTTCGTCGCGCGGCACCAGGAGGTTCTGCGGGCAGGCGTCGTGGTGCCCGGTGGCCTGCGGCAGGGCGTCGAGACGGTCGAGCAGGTCCGGCACCCGTCGCGCGAGCGCGCGCTGGTCGTCGCTGGTGAGCCGGGTGAAGGCGTCCAGGTCGAGCCTGCCTTCGGCGAGGATCCGGAGGGCAGGCCCGGGCGCGCCGCCGAGCCGCCGCCCGGCCCAGCGGCCGAGCAGGTACGCGGCGCGCTCGAACCGGGGCGGGTCCCAGGCGAGGTCCGCGCACCGGACGTCCTCCAGCCACATCGCCACGCGGTCGTCACCCAGCTCGTCGATGCGGAGGACGGAGGGTGTGCGCAGGCCGGGCGGCAGCTCGAAGCCGGACCGGAGGAAGTCCGCTTCGCCACGCCAGGGGAACTCGCGCGCGAACCGTTCCCGGAGGCCGGCGGGGATGGTCGCGAACACCGCGGAATGCCATGGGGCCTGGAGGATCTTGACGAACGCCGGCCGTGGCCCGGTGACGCGGTAGACCGCGGCCGTGGATGGCGCGGTGGGCGTGAACCGCACCGGCACGATGCGGGTCGGCTGGAGCCGCCGCGTTCTTCTTGGCAGCGCCGCCTCAGCGGTAGGGATCGGTGATCTCACAGAGCTTCTCCAACGTCTCCCGCAGCTGCGTCATCCGGCGCTTGCCCACGTGCTGCTCCCACTCGGCCTCGATGCGGGCGATCTCGGCCTCCGCGACGGGCGCCGCCTCGCGAGCCTTGTCCGTGGCGTGGATCAGGCGCGCGCGGCCGTCCCGCGGGTCCGGCGCCCGCTGCACGTAGCCGGCCTTCTCCAGCTGGTCGACCAGGAACCCGGCGGTCTGCTTCGTGACCTGCGCCGCCTCGGCCAGTTCGGTCAGCCTGCTGCCGCCCGGGTTGATCCGCTGCAGCAACCGCGCCTGCGCGAGCGTCACCTCGAACCCGGCGGCGCGGATCGCGTCCATCACCCGGTTCTCCAGGTGCCGGTATGGGATGTAGAGCAGCAGTCCGGTGTTCACGCCCGCTCCTTGACGATAGTCAGAGGACTTGCCTAAACTAGTCAGAACATCTTACCACTTTCGGGCGAGGTTCCCATGGAACAGAACGACAAGTGGCTGGCGATCGACGCGGAACGCACGCGGATCGCCGACCTCTACGAGACCCTCACCGACGTCGAGCGGACGTACCCGTCGCTGTGCGACGGGTGGACGGTCCACGACGTCGCGACGCACGTCGCGCTGGCGCCGCACGTCGGGTTCGGGACTGTCCTCAAGGCGGCGCTGCGGGCGCGCGGGAACTTCAACCGCATGGTCTACGACCTGACCAAGCGGGAGTCGGCCCGGCGCTCACCGCCGGAGGTGGTGGAACTGCTGCGCACGGCGGTCGGCGTGCGCCGTCTCGCGCCGCGGCAGAGTCTCGACAACGCGTTGATGGACGTGCACGTCCACGCGCAGGACATCGCGATGCCGCTCGGCAGGCAGCTGTCGATGCCTGCCGAGGCGGCGGTCGCGTCCGCGGACCACCTGTGGGAGATCGGTTTCCCGTTCCACGCCCGCAAACGCCTGGCCGGTCACCGTCTGATCGCGACGGACGCC
This sequence comes from Amycolatopsis sp. 3B14, assembly GCF_050958625.1. NCBI lineage: Bacteria > Bacillati > Actinomycetota > Actinomycetes > Pseudonocardiales > Pseudonocardiaceae > Amycolatopsis > Amycolatopsis sp. 3B14. The sequence goes on along the minus strand of NZ_JBHZEN010000041.1, from coordinate 60,147 downwards.
GACTGGCGCGCAGGCGAGGGCACGGAGGTCCGCGGCCCGATCCAGGCCCTGGTCATGCTGCTGGCCGGCCGCACCGCGACCATCCCGCAGCTGACCGGGATCTAGGCCGCGCGGTTCTCGCGGGCGCGCTCGACGCCGGTGAGACCCCAGCCCAGCGCGATCATGCCGACGCCGAGGCCCAGGTGGAGCCAGTTGTCGGCGTTGTTCAGCGGCACGAAGTTGGCGCCGCTGTCCTGGTCGATGACCAGTCCGTAGACCCACAGCAGCAGGTAGACGAAGCCACCCAGCACGAGGAACCCGCGGGCGCCGCCCGGGGTGCGGGCCAGCGCGAGCCCCACGATGCCGAACAGCAGGTGCACGACGTTGTGCAGGATGGACACCGCGAAGACCCCGAGCAGCATCGCGCCGGAGTGGTGGCCGGCGAAGGTGAGGTCGCCGTAGTTCGAGGTGATCCCCGGGATGAACCCGAGGATCCCGACGAGCAGGAACACGGCGGCGACGGTGGTGGCCGCGGTCTGCACGGGCCTGCGGACCCTGGTCGCGGTTGCGGAACGCCCGGTCATGACTACTCCTTTGGGACGAATTGCCCCCCGGATAGCCCCACCGAACGTGGCGAAACCCGTTCAGGGACGGCGGCCGACGAGATTCATGGCGACGAGGCTCAGCACGACCTGGTCGTCCTGGTTGAGCAGCTCGCCACGGGTGTGGACGAGGCCGCGGTCCGGCTTGGAGCGGGACGCCCGCGCGGACACGACCGTGGCACGCAGCCGCAGCGAGTCACCCGGCCGGACCGGCGCGGGCCAGCGCAGCTCGTCCACGCCCGGTGACGCGAGGCTGGCGTTGCGGGAGAGGTAGTGGTCGGCGAACAGGCGCATCATGAGGCCGGTCGTGTGCCAGCCGCTGGCGATGAGCCCGCCGAACGGGCCGGTGGTCGCCCACTCCGGCTGGGTGTGGATCGGCTGCGGGTCGAACTGGGCGGCGAAATCCAGGATCTCCTTCTCGGTGACCGAGAGGTGCCCGTACTCGTAGACCGCGCCGGGCTCGTAGTCCTCGAAGAAGCGCTGGTCGATCGGCGCGGCGAAGTCCGCCTCGCTGAGGGTCATCGTCATGGCGCCAGCATCGCACGCCTGCCCCGCCCGACCAGTGACGCAGAACGCGCCCGCCCCCGGCGCCGGCGCGGCGGTCAGCGTGCCGAACTGCTCAGGTTGTGCGCCGCGGCCAGGGCGTCCGCCGTTTCCGAGGCCATGCGTCGCACGTCGAAATCCTGCTCGGCCTTTTCGCGGGCGGCGTGGGCGAGTTTGCGGCGCAGCGCGACGTCCGTGCTCACCCGGTCCAGCGCCGCGGCCAGTGCCGGCCCGTCGCCGGGCGGGACGATCATCGCCGCGCCGGCCAGTTCGTCCACCACCTCCCCGACCGCGGTCGTCACGCACGGCACCCCGTGCGCCATCGCCTCCAGCACCGCCAGCGACAACGTGTCCCGCCGGGAGGGCAGGCAGAACACGTCCAGCCCGCGCAGGAAAGCGCTCACGTCCCGCAAACGCCCGAGGAACCGCACCGGCAGACCGCGCGCCCGCTCCGCCAGGTCCCGCCCGTCCCCGGCGACCAGCACCCGCACCGCGCGCCCCCGCCGCCGCAGCGTGGCCACGGCGGTCAGCAGGTCCAGGCCGGTCGCCCCGCCGATCGCGCCGATCACGACCGGGGTCCGGTCCGACGGCTCGACCGGCTCGGCCGGGATGTCCACACCAGGCCGGATACGGGTCACCCGCTCCGCCGGCGTGCCCAGGTCCCGCAGCCTCGCCTCGACGATCCGCGACGGCGCCAGCGCCCCGGCCAGCCGCCGGTAGCAGTCCCACACCGCGCTCGACTGCGGCGCACCGCCGACCCGGTGCAGCGTCGCCACGGTCGGCGCCACCGACTCCGCGGCCTGCACGGCGGCCAGGTTCGACCCGGCGTCGGCCAGGTTGACGTGCACGACGTCCGGCGAAAGCGCTCGCAGCGCGTTCTCGACCTGCGGGGCCCACACGCTCCGCACCGCCGTCGCCACGATCTGCTTCGGCACGCGCTCCGGGAACGCACCGGCGAGCGGCTCGCCCACGACGAGGCTCGGCGCGACCCACGACGGCAGGCACCGCAGCAGCCGCCGGACGTAGACCTCCGCGCCGCCGAACGCCTCGTTGTCCACCACCAGCGCCACGTTCAGGCGTTCCATCGCCACCTCACGTAGTCGGCATACCGGACACAGCTACCCGTTCCGCGATCACCCAACACCTAACCGGTCGGTCAGACCCCTGACCGATCGGTTAGCATCGTCCGCATGGAACACGTGACGTGCTGCGTTGTTGGCGGGGGCCCGGCCGGGGTGATGCTCAGCGTCCTGCTGGCCAGGGCCGGAGTCAAGGTGGCCGTGCTGGAGAAGCACCGGGATTTCCTGCGCGACTTCCGCGGGGACACCGTTCATCCGTCCACTCTGCGCCTTCTGGACGAGCTGGGCCTGGGCCGGAAGTTCGCCGAGCTGCCGGGCCCCGAGCTGACCGAGATGCGGATGCGGGTGGCCGGGGAAACCGTGGTGGCGGCCAACTTCGGCCGCCTGCCCGGACGGCACAAGCACATCAGGATGGTCCCGCAGTGGGACTTCCTCGACCTGCTGGCCGCCGCCGAGCCGCTGGACCTGCGGATGGGCACCGAGGTGACCGGTCTGCGCAGGACGGACGGCCGCGTGACCGGGGTGACCTACCGGGACTCCGACGGCGATGGTGAGCTGTCCGCGGACCTGGTGGTCGCCTGCGACGGGCGGGATTCGGTGGTGCGGCAGGCCGCCGGGTTGCGTCCCGACGAGTTCCCGCTGCCGATGGACGTGTGGCAGGTGCGGATTCCCGCGCCCCCGCACGACGAACGCGACGGCCGGGTGTTCGGTGTGTTCGGCAACGGGCAGGTCGCGGTGACGATGGACCGCGGCGACTACCACCAGACCTCGTACCTCATCCCGAAGGGCGAGGACGCCCGGCTGCGCGCCCGCGGTCTCGACTGGTTCCGCGGGCGGCTCGCGGAACTGTTCGGCTGGGACGGTGCGGTGCTGGACGAGATCCGGTCGTGGGACGAGGTCAAGCTGCTGGAAACCTCGATGGGCCGGCTGCCGCAGTGGCACGTGGACGGTCTGCTGTGCCTCGGCGACGCCGCGCACACCATGTCACCGGTCGGCGGGGTGGGCGTGAACCTGGCGGTGCAGGACGCCGTGGCGGCCGCCCGGATCCTCGCCGGCCCGCTGTCCGCGGGCCGGGTGTCCACACAGGATCTGGCGAAGGTCCAAAAGCGACGTGAGTGGCCGACGCGAGTGGCGCAGCGGGCCCAGCTCGGCGAGCACGAGATGCTGCTGAAGCCGGCACTTGAGGGCACCCTGACCCGCGTGCCGCCCCCGTTGCGCGCGGTGCAGCGGTTCCCGCTCCTCGCGGTGGTCGCGGCCTACCTCGGCGGGATCGGCGTCCGGCCGGAACACGCGCCGGCCTTCGCGCGGCGTTAGGTGATCGCCGCCAGCACGAACCGCTCCACCTCGTCGGCGGCCGCGTCCAGGTCCAGTTCCGGGTGCGCGAGCCAGTGCGACACCACACCGTCGATCGCGCCGCCGATGGCCAGGGCGACCGTCGTCGTGTCGAACTCGCGTAGCTCCCCGGCGCGCTGGCCGTCCTCCAGCAGCTCGGCCAGGCCCTGCCAGCGGCCGCCGGCGTCGTGCGAGCCGGGCGCCTTGAGCTTCGTCCCGTTCGCGTCGTCGAGCAGCACCTCGGTGATGAGCCGGACATGCCGCCGGTGCGCCGACTGGTAGCTGATCATGGCTCGCACATAGGCGGTGATCGCGGACCGGGTGTCGGGCTGGCGGTCGACGCGGGCCCGCACGTAGTCGCCGAACTGCTCGAACACCTGCTCCAGCGCCGCCTGGGCGAGGTTCTCCTTCGACGAGAAGTGGTACAGCACCGCGGCCTTCGAGATCCCGGCGGCCTCGGCGATGGCGGACAGCGACGTGCCGCGGTAGCCCTTGGTCGAGATCAGGTCGATGGTGCACTCGATGATCTGCTCCCGGCGGGCACGCTCGGTGAAGGTCGTCGGCCGGGACATGCCCCGATCCTAGAGGTTGCCGTCCGAGCGGCCGGGTATCCGCCCGGAATGCTGTCTTCGATCCTGCGGGGCGCCGCCGCCGGGGCGGCCGGGGCCACCGCGCTGAACGCCGTGACTTACGCCGACATGGCCGTCCGCGGGCGGCCGGCGAGCTCGACCCCGGAGCAGACGGTCGAGCAGGTCGCGCACCTCGTCGGCGTCCACATCCCCGGCGACGAGCAGCGGAAAAAGGCGCGGGAGAGCGGCATCGGCGGGCTGCTCGGGCTGCTCACCGGAACCGCGGTCGGCGCCGCCTACGGGGCGGCGCACGGCGCGGGCTGGCGACCGGGCACGCTCACCGGTGGCCTCGCGGCGACCGGCGCCGCACTGGTCGCCGCCAACGGGCCGATGACCGTTCTGCGCATCACTGACCCGCGCCGCTGGAGCTTCGCCGACTGGGCCGGCGACGTGGTTCCGCACCTCGCCTACGGCTTCGTCACCGCCGCAACCTTCGCCGCCACCGTGCGGAAACGGCGCCGCTGACCACCCGCCAGGGGGAGGTGTATGCGGAACGGCCAGGGGGTAATCCGGCGTCAGCGCTCGATCGGGGAGGGAAATCATGGGCAGGCACCGCATCGACGACGCGGGCACGGACCTGAAGTGGGGCGGTCCGGCCCTCGTCACCGAAGCCAGGCACGCCGCCCGCGGCCGGCACGCGCGGCCCGAGGACGAACAGGCGACGCAGCCGCTGGAAGGCGCTCTCACCGGCGAGGTCGCCGTCGCCCCCTGACGGGCGGGAAAGCGCAGGTCAGCGCGTCGCGAACGGGTGCCGCCCGTTCGGGTTGATTAGTGCGAATCGGTATCGGGTACTGCTCCGGCCGTGACACCAGAGGTGGTCGTGGTCGGGCAGATCGCCCGTGACCTCGTCCTGTGCGTGGGTGACGCCCCGGAGGCCGGGACGTCGGCCGCGGTGCGCTCCCGCGACGAGGTGCTCGGCGGCAAGGGCGCGAACCAGGCCGTCGGCGTCGCCCAGCTCGGTGTGCCGGTCGCGTTGCTCGCGGTGGTCGGCGACGACCGCGCCGGGCACGACCTGTTGACCCACGCCGCCGCCGACGGCATCGACGTCTCGCACTGCGTGGTGCGGGAACACGCCCGGTCGGCGCTCGTCGTGAACGTCGTCGACGACCACGGCCAGTGGCGCTACCTGGAGGACATCCCCGAAGACGTGCAGGTGGCCGAACACGATGTGCTCTCCTCGGCCGCACTGCTCCGGGAGGCATCCTCGGTCATCGTCCAATTGCAGCAACCGGCCCGGGCGTCGATGGCCGCGGCCCGGCTCGCCCGCGAAGCCGGCGCCCGGGTGGTGCTGGACGGTGTGCCCGCGGACAAGGACCTGCTGGCGTGCGCGGACGTCCTCCGCGCCGACGCCAGGGAAGCGGAAATTCTCACCGGACAGCCCGTCGAGAATGTGGCCGAAGGGGTCAAAGCGGGCGTTATGCTGCTCGCGCACGGGCTCGACTTGGCAGTACTTGAGGTGGCCGGTCACGGCAACGTGTTCGTCAGCCGGGCCGGCTACGAGTTCCTCCCGCACGGCGACGCGCACGTCGTCGACACCACCGGTGCGGGAGATGCCCTGGTCGCGACCCTGACCTGCGCGTTGTCGCGCGGACAGGACCTGCGCACCGCCGCACGAGCGGCGGTCGAGGCAGCGGCGAGCACAACCGAACACGCCGGGGGCCGACCCCGGCTGACCCCCGGCATCCTCGAGTCGCGGAAGCAGCCATGACCCTCAGCCAGCCCAGACCGGCAACCCGGATACTGATAGCCCCGGACCGGGCGGCGCCACCCGTGCCGTGCGAAGAATGCGGTTACTCCGCCCTGCGCATCGCCAAACTCGTCAACGAGGCCGACGAGCCGCTGGCGACCCTGCTGGTGTGCACCAACTGCCGCGCGCACACTCCTTTGCCGGAGTTGCCTGCTCCTCGGGAGCCTTAGGGCCGCTACGCGGGTATCTACTGCGTCGGCTTCGCTTCGCTACGCCCGGATGAGAAGTGCCCTCCCGAACCCGATCTCGAATTGTTCGGTTGCGGGAGGGGGCTGGCTCGTGGGGTGGTTGCTTTTCGTTGCCGGGTCGCCGTCGGGTGGCCGGCTAAGAAACCCCCACCGGAGCATGCAAGGGCACCACGGCGCTGGAGAAATCGCAGAACAAGAACGCGTCATACCGTCGCGAAAGCATCGTCGGCACGTAATTCCCGCGCCACTCCGACCGCGGGTCGTACACGACGCCGATCGCACGGTGACCGCGGACCTGCGAGGCCCACTCACCGGCCTCATCGAGCAGGAAGAGCGAATCGGTGTCGGGGACGGCCGAGTGCAGCAGCGACTCCACGGTGTCCTCCCGTGCGGGCGGCACCGGCATGTCCTCCGGCGGCGCGCCCCACCGCGCACCGGCCATCACGGTGCCCCGGTGCGTGCCGAAGCCCACCGTGAACGACTCGCCGGGGTGGCGTTCCCGCACCAGCTGCCCCACGTTCAGCATCCCGGCCGCGGCCATGTCCGTCGCCCGCGCGTCGCCGACGTGTGTGTTGTGCGCCCACACCACGGCCTTCGCCGACGGGCCGTACGCCTCCAGCAGCCGGTAGAGCGTGTCGGTCATGTGCTCGTCCCGCACGTTCCACGATCCGACGTCCCCGCGGACCATCGTCCGGTAGTAGCGCTCCGCCCCGGCGACCACCTCGGCGTTCTGCCGCGCCACGAAACCGGCGTCCAAACCGGGCACATCGCCGGTCTCCCGCAGCGAGGCGAGCAGCCGCAGCACGTCGCTTTCGCAGTTTTCCGGCACCAGCCGCGTCGAGTACGCGTAGTCGCGCGGGTCCTCGGCGAACGGCTCGAAGCAGCGCATCGCGGAAAGCGCCGTCTCCACCTGGCCCGGCTGGTGCTCGCGCAGGTACCCCAGGATCTCCCGCAGCGAATCCCACAGGCTGTAGACGTCCAGACCATGGAAACCCACCGGACGGTCGCCGAACCGCGCCGCGTTGTACGCCGTCAGCCACCTGGCGAATTCCACCACGTCGTCGTTGGCCCACATCCAGCGCGGCCATCGGTCGAAACCGGACAGCACGGCCTCCGGATCACCGCGCCCGCCCGCCACGCAGCAGTGCACGCGGTGGCAGTCCGGCCAGTCGCCCTCCACGGCGACGAACGAGAAGCCCCGCTCCACGATCAGCCGCTTGGTGATCTCCGCCCGCCACCGGTAGAAGTCGGCGGTGCCGTGCGAAGCCTCGCCCAGCAGGACGAAACGCGCGTCGCCGACGCGGTCGATCAGCGGGTCGAGGTCCTCCACCCGGCGCAGCCCGATGGCGTCCTCGCGCGGGGTCAATACGAGAGCTCCTTGGCGGCGGCCTGCGCAGTGGCGAGCTCCTGGCACAACCGCACCGTGACCTCCTGCGCCCTGGCCAGCGCGGCCGTGGCGTCGAAGACCGACGTGATCAGCGTTTCGTACCCGCCCTGATCACCCGGCACATCCAGGTTCCCCAGCCACAGCTGCCGTTCCAGCCACGTGCCCAGTTCGGGCAGACTGCGGGCGACGTTCTGGGAGAGCAACTTGAGCGATCCGAGCACCTGGTAGATCTCCGCGGCGCCGTCGATGCCGGTTTCGCCGCCCACCCCGGAGGCGCGGTGGTACAACCCGCGCGTCGCCAGCTGGGCCTGTTCCGCCAGCCCGCCGCAGCTGGCCGCCACCTCGCTGTTCCGTGACACGTCCATCTTCGCCGGTCCCCTGTCTGACGCCGGTCGTACTGGTTCAGCTTTCCCCTTCCGCCCCGAAACCAAACCGTGCCGGGCAAAACGTTCAACGGAGGATCAACGCGGGTAGGTGTTCACGGGGACTTACGCGCGAGAGGGGAGTGGGCGATGGCGACGACCGTGTGGCTGGGCCGGTTCGAAGGCATCCGGGTGGGTCTGCATTGGAGCGTCTTCGCGATGGCCGGGGTGCTGGTCGTGGCACTGCCGTTCACCCAGTGGGCGCCACTCGCGCCGGTGCAGGGGGTGTTCGCCTACATCGTGGCGAGCCTGATCACCGCCGCGCTGTTCGTGGTGTCGCTGTGCGCCCACGAACTCCCGCACGCACTCGTCGCGCGGCGATCCGGCCTGGAGGTCCGCGAGGTGACCCTGTGGCTGCTCGGCGGTGTCACGCGGCTGCGCGGCGAACCGCGGTCGCCCGGGGTGGAGTTCCGCGTCGCGTTCGCCGGGCCGCTGATGAGTCTGCTGCTGGCGGCGATTTTCGGCTTCGCCACCTGGATGACGTCGCCGATGGGCGATTCGCTGTCCGGCGCGGTGCTCGGCTACCTCGCGGTGCTGAACCTCGTGCTGGGTGTGTTCAACCTGATCCCGGTGGCGCCGCTGGACGGTTGCCGCGTGCTGCGGTCGATCCTGTGGGCCGCGTGGCACGACCGGCACCGCGCCACGCTCGGCAGCGCCCGCGCCGCCCGCGTCCTCGGCTTCGCCGTGTGCGCCCTCGGCGTGGTGACCCTGCTCCGCGGGCCGATCGGGCTCGGCGTGTGGCCGTTGCTGGTCGGGCTGTTCATCGTCAACCTGGCGCTGGCCGAGGAACGCGACGCCGAACTCGGCACCAGCCTCGCCGCGATGCGGGTGCGGGACGTGATGACCATGCGCCCGGCCACCGCGCCCGCCGCCACCACCGTGGCGGCCTTCCTGCGGGACAACGCCATGCTGCGCCAGCATTCGGCCTACCCGCTCGTCGACCCGGTCGGCCGGTTCGCCGGGCTCGTCACGCTGACCCGCATGCGGGCCGTGCCGCCGGAGCAGCGCCCGAACACCCTGCTCGGGGAAATCGCCTGCCCGCCAACGGAAATCCCGCGCGCCACCCCGGACGAGCCGCTGCTGGCGTTGCTGCCGAGGATGTCCGGGTGCGCGGACGGGCGGGCGCTGGTGTTCGACGCCGACCGGCTCGTCGGGATCGTGTCGCCGTCCGACATCAGCCGCGCGGTGACGTTGCGCGGTCTCGGCGTGGACTGGCACGGCGGCGCGGACGTCGCGGTCGCGCGCAGCCCGTCCAGCCCGCCGCTGGGCCGTCCGGCCGCCCAACGCTGGCCGTGAGTTTCGGCACCTCCGAGCAGGGGAATCCTCGCTTCCGATGAGCCACGAAAACACCCAGCGAGACGTGCGGCGCCTGGCCGATCAGCTCGTGGACGGCCTCGACCGGCACGACCTGGACTCCGTGTCCCGCGTGCTGCCCAGGATGATCGGCGCCGACGCGCCGGACGCCGGCCTGCTCCGGCCGCTGTGCGCGGAGCTGGTCGCGGTGATCGCCCGCGAGGTGCGGGCCCGCGCGGCGCCGGAGGGCGCGGACCTGTTCACCATCGCCCTGTCCGACGAGACCGACGAGGCCGTGCCGATCGACGACCTGCAGCCGGCGCTGCGGGCCGTCCTGCGCGCCGTGCTCGCCGAGCTCAACCAGGACGGCGCTGGGCTGGCGGCGCAGCTGGAGTTCATCGCCGGGGACCCGGATCCGTGCGGTCAGATCGACGCGCTGATCCACCTGGTGTCCTGGGCCCACGACCTGCCGCAGACGTGAGCGGCCAGTGGTGGCGGGACGCCGTCATCTACCAGGTCTACATCCGCAGCTTCGCGGACGGCACCGGCGACGGTGTCGGGGACCTGGCCGGCCTCCGCGCGAAACTCCCCTACCTGTCCGGCCTCGGCGTGGACGCGCTGTGGATCACCCCGTGGTACCCGTCCCCGATGGCGGACGGCGGCTACGACGTGGCCGACTACCGCGACATCGACCCGGTGTTCGGCACGCTCGCCGACGCCGAAGCCCTGATCGACGAAGCGCACCGGCACGGCCTGCGGATCATCGTCGACATCGTGCCCAACCACACCAGCGACCGGCACCCGTGGTTCCAGGCCGCGCTGGCCGCCGGGCGTGGCTCGCCCGAGCGGGATCGGTACGTGTTCCGCGACGAGCCCAACGACTGGCGCAGCGTCTTCGGCGGGTCCGCGTGGACCCGGGTCGACGACGGCCAGTGGTACCTGCACCTGTTCGACCCCGCGCAACCGGACCTGAACTGGGACCACCCGGAGGTGCGCGCGGAGTTCCGGGACGTCCTGCGGTTCTGGCTCGACCGCGGGGTGGACGGGTTCCGCATCGACGTCGCGCACGGCATGGTCAAGGACCCGGCGCTGCCCGACCTCGGCCTGGACCACGAGGGCCTGGTCGAGCCGCCGGACCGCAGCGACCATCCGCACTGGGACCGGCCCGGCGTGCACGAGATCTTCCGGTCCTGGCGTGAACTCGCCCGCCACTACGGCGACGACCGGATCTTCGTGGCCGAAGCCTGGGTGGACAGCCCGCGGCGGCTGGCCCGGTACGTGCGGCCGGACGAGCTGCACACCGCGTTCAACTTCGACTTCCTGCGCTGCCCGTGGGACGCGGCGAAGCTGCGGTCGGTGATCGACTCCAGCATCGCCGCGCTCGCCACGGTGGGCGCGCCGGCCACCTGGGTGCTGTCCAACCACGACGTCAAACGGCACGTCACGCGGTACGGCGGCGGGCTGCCGCGGGCGCGGGCCGCGTTGCTGCTGATGCTCGCGCTGCCCGGCGGCGCATACCTCTACCAGGGCGAGGAGCTGGGGCTGGAGGAGGTCGAGGACCTGCCGGAGGAGGTGCTGCAGGACCCGACGTGGGAACGGTCCGGGCACACCAAACGCGGTCGCGACGGGTGCCGGGTGCCGCTCCCGTGGTCCGGCTCGGAGCCGCCGTTCGGGTTCTCGGCCGGCACGCCGTGGCTGCCGCAGCCCGCGCACTGGGCCGCGAAGACGGTCGCCGCGCAGGAGGACGAGCCGGACTCGATGCTGTGCCTCTACCGGGACGCGCTGCGGATCCGCAAGGAACACCCCGCACTCGGGGACGGGGAACTGTCCTGGTTGGACAGTGCGCCGGACGTGCTGGCCTTCCGGCGCGAGCCGGGAGTGGTGTGCGTGGTCAACCTGGGCTCGGCACCGGTCGCGCTGCCGCCGCACCGGAAGATCCTGCTGGCCAGCGCCGAACCGGCGGACGAACTCGCCCCCGACTCCGCCGTGTGGCTGTCAACCTAGGTGCTGGCGCAACTGCCGGCAGGCGTCCGCACAGCTGCGGCAGGCCTCCGCGCACACCGCGCAGTGTTCGTGGTGCCCGGCGTGCTTCTCGCACTCCTCGGCGCACGCCCGGCAGGCCTTCTCGCACAGCGCGAGCAGCTCGGAGACGATTCCGGCGGGTCACCGCGGCGGGACAGCACCTGGGCGGTCGCGGCGCACACGGCGGCGCAGTCCTGGTCGAGCTTGATGCACCGCACCATCGGGCCCGGATCCGGTTCGGACAGGCAGGCGTCGGCGCAGGCCGTGCAGGTCTGGGCACAGGACACGCACTCCTCCAGGCACGCGGCGATGGCCTCCGGGTCGAGGCCGCCCAGGTCGGCGGGGTGGGTCCGCACCATGCGCAGGGCGTTGGTCATCACGTCCTCCTCTCCCCCGGCGCATACCCGGCCGAGCCGCGTCCAACCGTTTGCCCGGCCGCCGCCCGGGTAGGCCTTGGCACATGTCCGAACTACCGCTGCCCGAGTACGACGAGCTGCCACTGGCGTCGCTGCAGCACCGCATCCGGTCGCTCGACGAGGAGCAGCTCGACCAGCTGATGTCCTATGAGCTGAAGCACGCCAACCGGCTGCCGGTGCTGGAGCTGATGCGCGTGCGCAAGCGCCAGCTCCACGAGGGCGCCGAGCCGTCGCACGGCGAGCACACCAAGATCCCCGAGGTGACCGGCCACGCCGGCGGCTCACCCGCCAAGCAGCAGACGGCGGCCGAGCCGAACACCCCGCTGCGCCACGGCGTCGCCGACCAGACCCCGCACCGGGGACGCTCCTAGAGCAGCTCCACCCGCCCCTGCGGTCGCGGTGGTAGCGGCGGGGCACACCTAGAGCCGCTCCTGAACGCGGCGCAGCGTCTCGCGCAGGTTGTCCTCCGAGACGGCGTCGATCGCTTCGTCGAGCGGAAGCCACTTCAGCGGCGCGTCCGGCTTCTCCGGCCGCGCCGCTTCCGGCTGCCCGGTCGCCAGCACGAACCGCAGATCCGCGTGCTCGTGCGCGGGCTCGGTGCCTTTCGCGGGCACCGGGACGACCACCGCGTGCAGCAGGTCCGCGGTCGGCCACGGCCGCAGATCGGTCAGCCCGGTCTCCTCGCGCCCTTCCCGCAGCGCGATGACCAACGGGTCCGTCTCACCCGGGTCGCCGTGCCCGCCGACCTGCAGCCACGCCTGCTGACGCTGGTGCCAGCGCAGCAGCACGCGGCGGCTCTCCGGGTGCACGATCACCGCGGATCCCGTGACGTGCAAGGGAATCTGCCGCGAGAAAGGGTCCGCCGCGGTGGCCAGCACCTCCCGGATCCGCGCCACGTCGGCGTTCTCGGTCTCGTCCCGTGCGGTGTACCCCTCCAGCATGCCCGCAGCCTACGACGTTTCCGCCCCACGGATGCGGGAACACCCCACCGGTGTCCAGACACGACGAACTCCGCCGGACCGCACGCGACACCTTCGGCTGGGCGGAGCTGCGCGACGACCAGCTGACCGCGATGGCGGCGCTGCTCGACGGGCACGACGTCCTCGCCGTCATGCCGACCGGATCCGGCAAGTCCGCGATCTACCAGATCCCCGCGCTGCTGATGGACGGACCGACGCTCGTCGTGTCGCCGCTGACCGCGTTGCAGCGGGACCAGGTGGGGCAGATCGAGGACAGCGACGCCCCGGACGCGGTCGCGGTCAACTCCACGCAGCCCGCGCGCACCACGGACAAGGCCTGGGACGCGGTCACCCGCGGTGACGCCGAATACCTGTTCCTCGCGCCGGAGCAGCTGGCCAAGGACGAGGTGCTGGAGCAGCTCGACGAGATCCGGCCGAGCCTGTTCGTCGTCGACGAGGCGCACTGCGTGTCCGCGTGGGGCCACGACTTCCGCCCGGACTACCTCCGGCTCGGGCACGCCATCGAGCGGCTCGGGCGCCCGCGCGTGCTCGCGCTGACCGCCACCGCGGGCGGGCCGGTGCGGGACGACATCGTCGAGCACCTCGGCCTGCGCGACCCGGTGCGCGTGGTGTCCGGGTTCGACCGGCCGAACCTCCACCTCGCGGTGCACCGCGCCACCACCGAGGAGGACAAGCGCGCCGCCGTGCTGCAGTGGGTGCGGGACGCGGAGAAACCCGGCCTCGTCTACGCCGCGACCCGCAAGGACAGCGAGCGCTACGCCGAGGAACTGGGCGCGGTGGCCTACCACGCCGGGATGAAGGCGGCCGACCGCAAGCGCGTGCACGAGGACTTCCTCGCCGACCGGGTGGACGTCGTCGTCGCCACGTCGGCGTTCGGCATGGGCATCGACAAGCCGAACGTGCGGTTCGTCGTGCACGCGTCGGTGCCGGATTCCGTCGATTCGTACTACCAGCAGATCGGCCGCGCCGGCCGGGACGGCGAACGCGCCGACGCGCTGCTGTTCTACCGGCCGGAGGACCTGGGCATGCAGAAGTTCCTCACCGCGCGGCGCTTCGACGACGACGGCATCGCCGAGCTCGCCGAGTCCCTGCGCGAGCAGGACGGCCCGGCCAGCCCGCAGGAGATCGACGGCGAGGTGGACCAGTCGCACCGCCGGACGATGAACAACCTGAACCTGCTGGAGCAGACCGGCCTGGTCGAGGAGACCGGGCAGGGGAAGTTCAGCTACGCCGACACCGATCCGGAGGAGGCGACCGAGCGCGCCGCGGAGGTGTCCGAGCAGCGCAAGAAGCTCGACCGGTCCCGCGTCGAGGTGATGCGCGAGTACGCCGAGACGTCCGCGTGCCGCCGCCAGTTCCTGCTCGGCTACTTCGGCGAGACGCTGGACGAACCGTGCGGGTTCTGCGACACCTGCGACGCGGGCACGGCGGCCGAGCTGACCCCGTCCGACGGCGAGTTCCAGCCCGGCGCGTCGGTGCGCCACGCGGAGTGGGGCACCGGCCAGGTCGTGCGCCGGGAGGCCGAGAAGGTCACCGTGTTGTTCGACGAGGCAGGCTACCGCTCGCTGTCGCTGCCCGCGGTCCGCGAGAAGCACCTGCTGACCGAGGAGTGAGATCAGCGCTGCGAGTCCCACATAGCCGCGAGTTCCGCGCTCAGGGCGCGTAGGCGTCCAGGCCGAACAGGTCGAACAGCTTCTGCTGCACCGCGTCCCGGCAGGTCAGCAGCCGCCGGGTGCGCGGGCGGCCGCCGGTCGACGGGTACCGCAGCACCGTTTCCCCGATTCGCGACAGCAGGTCCAGCAGCTCACGCACCGACAGGTCCAGCCCGGCCCGGTCAGCCTCCTGCCGCATCACGTGCGTCACCGCCGTCGCCAGCACGCTCACCAGCGAGTGCACCGCGATCCGGTGCTCGGTCCAGTGCCGCCGCGGCGCGGACGCGGCCACGAACGGGCCGTTGAGCTGCCGGAACGTCGAGTCCAGGTGGTAGCGCGCCCGGTACGCGGTGATCACGTCGGCGACCGGCCAGTCGTGGTCGGTCACCAGCAGCTGCTTGCCGAAGTACTCCTCGTCCAGGCGCGACCGGGCGTTCTCGTCGACCCGCCACTCCAGCCGCAGCTCGGCCGGGCGCGTGCCGGTCAGCCGCGTGGACAGCACACGGTCGACCCACCGCACCCGGGTGATCCGCGCGATCTCGGTCAGCACCTGCTCGCGGGGCCGCCGGTTGGTGCCCGCCGCCAGCGCCAGCGCGAGACCGTCGAGCTGCCGCGTCGCGCTGCTCAGCGCCTGCGCGAACCCGCGCGCCTGCGCCGCGTGCAGCTTCGCCGAGTGCGTCAGCACCACCCGCCGGGTCGTGCCGGACACCACGGCGTGCGTGTCGAGCGCCGTCACCCCGGCGAAGCGGTCCGGGCCGACCGACCGGCGCGCCGACGCCGGGCGCGCCAGCAGCTCCGGGTAGTCGCCCAGCGGCAACGCGCCGACGAAGTGCCTGCCGTCGTCGAGGTCGAGCTGCGCGTGCTGGCCCGTCTCGAACACCAGCGTCACCGGGCCGGCCACCCGTGACGCCAGCCGGTCGGCCGACACCCCGAACGGCACCGCGCCCTCCCGGCGGTACACGCTCGACGCCAGCGGGATCGCGCCGTCCCGCGTGACCACCGTGCTCAGCCCGGCCGGGGACGCCGCCGCGGTTTCCGATTCCGCGTAGGTCGCGAAGTTCGGCACGTCCACCGCGAGCAGGATCGGCTCGGGCAGGTGTGCCCGCACGCGCGCGGACACCGCCTCCTCGATCCGCTCCAGCTGCGCCCGCGTCAGCCGCCGCGTGGCGCGCCAGAACTCGTCGTCCTGCACGGCGGCGGCGGCGATCCGCGGCCGCACGAACCGGCTCGCCGCGCTCTCCGCCCACCACTGGGCCAGATCCGTGCCCGGCGCGGTCGCGCGGTGCAGCACCGACAACGCGATGTACGTCCCGATCGACACTTTCGCCCTGCGCGATCCGAGAGCGGCGTCGATCGCCGAGCGCACCTGGAGCCGCTCCAGGGTGGACCAGACGGCAGCGACGTCACCGAACGCCAGGTGCCGCGTACCGTCGGGTGAACCGGCCGCACCGTCCAGAGCTGCCGCGATGTCCTCGGCGGTGCCGAGATAACGCTGCGACGTGATCCGCGGCGCGCCGTTCACCCGCCCGGTGTGCGCGAGGTAGTAGTAGGTCTTGCCGCCGACCCGCTTGCCGATCACCGAAGCCACACTTTAGGTAATACGCCGGCACCGGCCGCGGCGCAACGACCACGGCCGTGGTGAGCAGCGGAAACAGGGTTCCCGCCACCCGGTGTGGCCGATCTTGCGCGGTCTGGTCCTGGCACCGCGGGCCGGGCCGGTCCTAGCGTTTCCGGTATGGCATCCGCTCCCACCGCCTCCGCGATGCGCCGCGCGCTGGCCCGTGCCCGCGACGGCAAGACCCTCGACATCACCGAGGCGACCGTGCTGTTGCACGCGCGCGACGAAGACCTCGAAACGCTGTCCGAGCACGCCTCCCGAGTTCGCGACGCCGGACTGGCCGAAGCCGGCCGCGAAGGCGTCATCACCTACAGCCGCAAGGTGTTCATCCCACTCACCCGGCTGTGCCGCGACCGCTGCGGATACTGCACTTTCGCGACGGTTCCGGGCAAACTGGACGCCCCGTTCCTGTCGCCGGACGAGGTGCTGGAGATCGCGCGGCAGGGAGCGGCGATGGGCTGCAAGGAAGCCCTGTTCACCCTCGGCGACCGCCCCGAGGACCGCTGGAAGCAGGCCCGCGAGTGGCTGGATGCGCACGGCTACGACGACACGCTGTCCTACGTGCGCGCGATGGCGATCCTGGTGCTGGAGCAGACCGGTCTGCTGCCGCACCTCAACCCCGGCGTCATGAGCTGGCAGGACCTGCAGCGTCTCAAGCCGGTCGCGCCGTCGATGGGCATGATGCTGGAGACCACCGCGACCCGGCTGTGGAGCGAGCGCGGCGGCCCGCACTACGGCTCGCCGGACAAGGACCCGGCAGTGCGGCTGCGGGTGCTGGAGGACGCCGGCCGGACGTCCGTGCCGTTCACCACCGGCATCCTGATCGGCATCGGCGAGAACTACGAAGAGCGCGCGGACGCCCTGTTCGCGATCCGCAAGGTGGCGCGCCAGTACGGCGGTATCCAGGAAGTCATCGTGCAGAACTTCCGCGCCAAGCCGGACACCAAGATGCGCGCCACGCCGGACGCCGACCTGCAGGAGCTGGCCGCGACGATCGCCGTCGCGCGGCTCGTGTTCGGCCCGAAGATGCGCATCCAGGCGCCGCCGAACCTGATCGGCAGCCAGTACGACCTCATGGTGCGTGCCGGGATCGACGACTGGGGCGGGGTTTCGCCGCTCACACCCGACCACGTCAACCCCGAGCGCGCCTGGCCGCAGATCGACGAGCTGGCCCGGCAGACCGAGAAGGCCGGTTACACGCTGCGCGAGCGGCTGACGATCTATCCCGAGTACCTGCTCGCCGGTGAGCCGTGGCTGGATCCGCGCGTCGCCGGGCACGTCGCCGCGCTGGCCGATCCGAAGACCGGCCTGGCGCGCGAGGACGCGGTCCTGGAGGGCCGCCCGTGGCAGGAGCCGGACGGCGGCTGGCAGGACCAGGCCGGCACCGGCCGCACCGACCTGCACGTCGAGGTCGACACCACGGGTCGCACCGAGGACCGGCGCAGCGACTTCGACTCGGTGTACGGCGACTGGAAGGAACTCGCTTCGCAGGTTCCGACCGCGCCGCGCCGGATGGACACCGACATCGCGGAAGCGTTGCGCCGCGCGGAACGCGACCCGGCCGGTCTGTCCGATGAGGACGCTCTGGCGCTGCTGCACGCGGACGGCGCCGAACTGGAGGCACTCGCCTCGCTGGCGGACGGGCTGCGCCGGGACGTCAACGGCGACGACGTCACGTTCGTGGTGACGCGGAACATCAACTTCACCAACGTCTGCTACACCGGCTGCCGGTTCTGCGCCTTCGCGCAGCGCCGCACGGACGCCGACGCCTACACGCTGTCGCTGTCGCAGGTCGGTGACCGCGTCGACCAGGCGTGGGAGGCCGGGGCGACGGAGATCTGCATGCAGGGCGGGATCCACCCGGACATGCCCGGCACGGCGTACTTCGACCTGGCGGCCGAGGTGAAGCGGCGGCAGCCGGACATCCACCTGCACTCCTACAGCCCGATGGAGGTCGTGAACGGCGCGTCCAGGACGAACCTGTCCATCCGGGACTGGCTGACGCGCGCGCACGAGTCCGGTGTGGACTCGCTGCCGGGCACGGCGGCCGAGATCCTGGACGACGACGTGCGATGGGTGCTCACCAAGGGCAAGCTGCCCGCGTCGAGCTGGATCGAGGTGATCTCGACCGCGCACGAGCTGGGCATCCCGACGACCTCGACGATGATGTACGGGCACGTCGACACGCCCGCCCACTGGGTCGGGCACATCAAGCTGATCGCCGACCTGCAGCGGCGGACGCTGGAGAAGACCGGGCGGCGCGGGTTCACCGAGTTCGTGCTGCTGCCGTTCATCCACCAGAACGCGCCGATCTACCTGGCCGGGCTGTCCCGCCCGGGCCCGACGAAGCGCGAGAACCGGGCGGTGCACGCGCTGGCGCGGATCCTGCTGCACGGCCTGATCGACAACATCCAGTGCTCGTGGGTGAAGCTGGGCGAGGACACCTGCCGGGACGTGCTGAACGGTGGCGTCAACGACCTCGGCGGCACGCTGATGGAGGAGACGATCAGCCGCATGGCGGGCGCGGACAACGGCTCGTACAAGACGATCAGCGAACTGGAGGCGATGGTCGCCCCGATCGGCCGCCCGCTGGTGCAGCGGACGACCACGTACGGCCGCCCATCGCCGGACCGCGTGGCGGCGGCGCTCGCCTCCGACGGCGTCGCGCAGGCCGTCCGGCGACCGCTGTCGCTGCCGATCGTGAGCTGACTGCTGCGGAGGGGCGGACACTTCGTGGGCAGCGGAGTGTCCGCCCCTCCTGCTGCCGAGTCGGCCCTCCGTGCGCGGCGAGTTCCCCGGTACCGAGTTCCCCACCTGTGGCAGTGGTTCCCCGCACCCGCGGCGGTTCACCCCTCCGGGCACCGCGGCGTCAGCCGGCGTTGTCGGTCGTCACCTCGTCCAGGAAGCGCGCCACGTTGGCCAGCATCCGCTCCACCCGCTCCGCCAGCGGCGCGCGGTCCACCGGGTTGTGCACCGCCGGGCGGCGCTTGCCCCGCAGGTACAGCCCGCAGGCGAGGTCGGCGCACACGTATGTGCCGACGGTGTTGCCCTGCTTCCCCGCCGCGCCGACCCGCCGGGCGGCGAAGAGCGACACGTCCGTCGCCGCGTGGATCGTTCCGCAGAAGGCGCACAGCGAGGACTTCACGGAGCTCCGGTGCTTCGCCGCGGCCCGCAACGCCACCCCGACCACCTCGTCCCCGTAAGGCGCGACGAGGTAGGCGTTCTGCGCGGCACGCGGGTCCCGCCACCCGAGAAAGTCCACTTCGGACCAGTCGAGCCCGGCCAGTCCCGCAGGCAGCGCCAGCCGTTGCGCCTCCCCCTTCGAGCAGTTCACGAACGACTTGCGGATGCGGTTCTCGTCAAGGGGTTGCACGGCGGGAATGATCCGTCGCACCGCCGTGACCGGGCAAGTCATTTAGGATCGAGTGTGATGAGCACGAAGATCGCGTGGCCGGTACCCGCCCCGGGCCTTCCCGAGAACGTCCACCCCGCACTCGCCGCGATGGCCCGCGCCGCCAGCGCCGCCTACGGGGACGCCCGCCGCAGGCACACCCGCGCGGAGCTGGCCGAGAAGGTCGCCGACGGCGCGGACGGCACCCCGACGATGCGCGTGGACGAGATCGTCGAGGCCGCGATCGCCGAGGAGGCGGATCGGCACCGCGTCAACCTGCTCAGCGAGGAGGTCGGTTTCGTCGACAACGGCTCCGCGGTGACGCTCGTCGTCGACCCGGTCGACGGCTCCAACAACGCCGCCAACGGGGTGCCGCTGAGCTGCTTCGGCGGCACGGTCGCGGTCGACGGCCGGGCGACCGAGGCGCTCACCGTGTGGCTGGACACCGGCCGCGCCTGGCACGCCCGCGCCGGCGAGCCGGTCCCGTTCCGCACCACCGGCCGCACGGCCCTGACCGGCGCGACGGTCAACCTGCTCCGCCCGCACAAGCGCAACGCCGAAGCCTGGATGCGCGTCGCGGACAAGGCCCAGCGCGTGCGGATCCTGTCCACCACGGTGCTGGAGTGCGCGCTGGTCGCCGAGGGCTCGGTCGACGCGTTCTGCGACCCGGGCTCGGACACCCACCGGCTGGTCGACCTCGCGACGGCGATGGTGACGGTGCCCGCGGCCGGCGGCGCGGTGATCGACGTGCGCGGCCGCCCGCTTGAGATCGACCCGGACCTGACCCGCCGCTGGTCCGGAATCGCCGCCGCGAGCCGCGAACTGGCCGACGACCTCGCCGCGACCGTCCTCGGCTAGACCGGACCCACCTGCACCCGAGGCCACCCCGAAACGACCCACACCGCACCCACCGCGGGCCCGGCATCCACCGCTGCACCCCGCACTCCGGTCGACAACGCCGCAATCATCCCCGGCGAGACCGGACCCACCGGCACCCCGTTAACAACCACACCGCGGCTCCGCCCTCCCCGCCGCAACCCGCGCCCAGCCCCTGCAAAACAACCCGCTCCTCACCCACCGCAGCTCCAGCATCACCGCCGCAACCCGCGCCCACCCACCGCTGTCCTGACACCGCCGCCGCAACCCAAACCTCACCAACCCCGGCGCCGCACCGCCGCCGTAACCCGCGCCACCCACCGCTGCCCCGGCACCGCCAACCGCCCGCCGCGACCATCCCTGGCAGACCCGGATCCCCCGGGTCCAATGGCCCTACCGTCCATCACCGGCCGGGGTGATCGTGGTGGCCGTGACGTTCCCCGCGCGCGAAAGACCGGTCGCTCCGATGCTCGATCCGTTCGGACTGGAAGTGCTGGGGCGGGCGCAGTGCCTGGAGCTGCTCGCCACCGCCGGGATCGGGCGGGTCGTGTTCACCACGCGCGGTCTGCCCGCCGTCCAGCCGGTCCGGTTCGTGCTGGCGGACGACGCCGTCAACTTCGGCGCGCCCGCCGCGAGCCCGCTGTTCGCCGCGGCGCACGACGGGGTGGTCGCGTTCGAGGCCGACGCCTTCGCCCCGGACCTCGGGTCCGGCTGGTGGGTGACGGTGCTCGGCCGGGCGCGGGCCACCCGGGAACGCGCCAGGGCGTGGCCGGCGAGCACCGCCGATGACCGTTGGATCCGCATCCCGCTGGAAGTAGTCTCGGGTCGGCGGCTCGTGGGGTAGGGCTGCCGGAAGGGCAGTGGGTGATCGGACCGGGCGTTCGCGGACTTGTCGAGGCCGTCGTCGGGGTCGCGGCTGACCTCAGCCTGCCCGAGATCCTGTCCAAGATCGTCACCAGCGCGTGCGACCTCACCGGCGCCGCGCACGCCGTGATCCAGGTGCCGGACGCCGCGCCCGTGCGCGCCGGCAATCCGGCCGCGCCCGGCGCGTCGCTGACGATGCCGCTGCACGCCCGCGGCGGGCGGTTCGGCGAGCTGCGGCTCACCGGCAAGGAGGGCGGGTTCACCGGTGGCGACCGGGAAGCCGTGGTCACGCTCGTCGCCGCGGCCGGCATGGCGATCGACAACGCCACTCTGTACGAGCGGACGCGCAGCCGGGAGCGCTGGCTGGAGGCTTCGCACGAGGTCACCGCGGCCCTGCTGACCGGCGAGGACCCGCAGCGCACACTTCGGCTGATCGCCGAGCACGCCCGGGCGGTCGCGGGCGCCACGGCCGCCGCGGTCGCCGTCCCGCGCGAGGACGACCCCGGCACGCTGGTGTTCGAGGTCGTCGCCGCGGGCGAGGACGCCCCGCCCGGCCTGGCCGGGTTGACGGTGCCGGTCGACGGCACGGCCAGCGGTGCGGCGTTCAGCTCCGGGGAAGCGGTGGTCGTGCGCAACTACGGCCGCTACGCCACCAAGGAGCAGGCCAAGGTCAACATCCGGGTGCCGGAGCAGGTCACCGAGCTGGACTCGGCGGTCGCCGTGCCGTTGATCGTCGGCGGGGAGACCCTCGGCGTGCTGCTGGTCGCGAAGTTCGGCGGCGCCGAGCCGTTCACCGACGACGAGGTCGCCCTGGCCAGCACGTTCGCCGGGCACGCGGCGCTGGCGATGGAGTTCGCCCGCGCCGAGGAGGACCGGCAGCGGCTGGCCGTGTTCACCGAACGCGACCGCATCGCCCGCGACCTGCATGACCTGGTCATCCAGCGGCTGTTCGCGACTGGGCTGGGGCTGGAGGGGCTGCGGCCGCTCGTGACGCAGCCCGAGGTCGCGGACCGGCTGACCGGTTTCGTGCAGGAGCTGGACCGCACCATCCGCGAGATCCGCAACAGCATCTTCTCGCTGACCCAGCCCGACGAGGCCGCCGAGGGTGTGCGCGCGGAGCTGCTGCGGCTGGCGCAGGACTGCACACCCGCGCTGGGGTTCACGCCCCGGCTCGGGTTCACCGGGCCGGTCGATTCGGCGGTGCCGCCCCCGGTGCGCGCCGACCTCACGGCGACGGTGCGGGAAGCGTTGTCGAACGTCGCCCGCCACGCCAAGGCGGACGCGGTGTCGGTGGAGGTGGCGGTGGACCTGGCGGGCCGGTCGCTGACGCTGACCGTCACCGACGACGGTGTCGGAATCCCGGACGAGCCCGGGCGGCGCAGCGGGCTGGTCAACCTGGGTGAGCGGGCGGCGCGGTGGCGCGGTCACTGTTCGGTCGCCCGGAGCGGCGAGCGCGGGACGAAGCTCGTGTGGACGGCCGAGCTCAACGGCGCGGGGAGGGTGCGATGACCGTCTCGGTTTTCCTGCTGGACGACCACGAGCTGGTGCGGACCGGTTTGCGGACCGTGCTGGAGTCCGAAGGCGACATCCGGGTGGTCGGTGAGGCGAGCACCGTCGCCGAGGCCCTGCACCGGATTCCGCCGCTCACGCCGGACGTGGCGATCCTCGACGTGCGCCTGCCGGACGGCGAGGGGATCGGGGTGTGCCGCGAGATCCGGTCGTCGGTGGAGCCGGCGCCGGCGTGCCTCATGCTGACGTCGTACTCGGACGACGAGGCCCTGTTCGGGGCGATCATGGCTGGTGCCGCGGGTTATCTGCTGAAGCAGGTGTCCGGGATGAACTTGGTGGACGCGGTCCGTCGGGTGGCGGCGGGTGCGTCGTTGCTGGACCCGGAGCTGACCGCCACGGTGCTGAACCGGATGCGCGGCGGGGGCGCGGCGGATCCGGGGTATGCGCAGCTCAGCCCGCAGGAGCGGCGGGTGCTGGAGCTGATCGCGGACGGGCTGACCAACCGGCAGATCGGCGAGCAGCTGCACCTGGCCGAGAAGACGGTCAAGAACTACGTGTCGTCGGTGCTGCACAAACTCGGCTTCGAGCGGCGCACCGAAGCCGCCGTGTACGCCACCCGGCGGCGTGACATTTCCCGTCGGCAAACAGGGCCATTGGACCCTGTTCGCGGGGCACGTGATCGGCGAAGGTGAAGAGGTCAGAACAGAAGATTCTCGGCCGCGCCGGTCGCCGCGAGCTGAGATAACCGGCCGGAGCAGCGGCCTCCCACCCCTCCCGCTGCTCCGGCCAACTATTGTCTGTTGT
Organism: Amycolatopsis sp. 3B14; assembly: GCF_050958625.1. Lineage (NCBI taxonomy): Bacteria > Bacillati > Actinomycetota > Actinomycetes > Pseudonocardiales > Pseudonocardiaceae > Amycolatopsis > Amycolatopsis sp. 3B14. The sequence goes on along the minus strand of NZ_JBHZEN010000041.1, from coordinate 36,814 downwards.
GGACGGTGGGGGTAGGTTTCGCCGGATGGGGCTCACTGGGGCGGAGATCTCGGAAGCGGTGCGTGACGCCGGCTGGCGGTACGTCCTGGCGGGTTTGTCGACAGCGGTGTCGGTGCCGTCGGCGCGCGACGCGGGGGTTGTGGCGCAGCGGGTGCTGTCGGTGGCGGACGAGGTGGCGGTCGACATCCGGCCCGGTCGGGTAAGGCTGGTGCTCGCCTCGGTGACCGCGCGGGAGATCGACCTGGCCCGGCGCATCTCCGAGCTGGTCCGGGATCTGGGATACGAGCCGTCGCCGGGGGACGCGCAGGTGCTGGAAATCGCGATCGACACGCTCGACGCCGCGCGGATCGTGCCGTTCTGGCGGGCGGTGATGGACTACGTCGACGGCCCGCGACCACCCGAGGTGGTCGACCCGCGGGGTCAAGGGCCGTCGATCTGGTTCCAGCAGATGGACGCCCCGCGCCCCCAACGCAACCGGATGCACATCGACGTGTCCGTCCCCCACGACGAGGCGCCGCGCCGAATCGAGGCCGCGCTCGCCGCCGGAGGCGTCCTACGCTCCGACGAGGCGGCACCGGCATTCTGGGTACTGGCCGACGCCGAGGGGAACGAAGCGTGTGTCACGACCTGGCAGGGGCGGGACTGACGCTTGGGCGCCGCGCTGTCTCGCCGGTGCCTCGCTTTGCGGGCCGGGGCGCCTCGCCGCGGTGCCTCGCCGGTGCCTCGCCGCACCTCACCGCGCCGCCTCGCCGCAGCGCCGAGCCACCTGCGTGCGGCCCCACCCCGCGACCCCGCCCCTCGCCCGAAATGCTCCCTCACACCCGGTTGAAAGGACCTTTCAACCACCACGGGTCCACCCCGCCCGCGCCTCACCCCTCGTTGAAATGACCGTTCAACGCCGCGCGACTGACCCCCTCACGGCCCGCCACGAACCCCACCGGCCAATCACCCCTACCGCAACCCACGCAACTCCCGCACCACCAAAAGCACCCCTACCGCAACCCGCCCAACTCCCCGCCAAAAACAACCCGACCGCAACCCGCCCAACTCCCGACCGCAAAACACCCCTACCGCAACCCACGCAACTCCTCCGCCGCGCGCAGCACGTCCGCGTACCGCACGTACAGCCCGGCCAACCCGAACCGCAGCACCTCGGGCGGCCGGAAGTCCCCGATGACCCCGCGCGCGATCAGCTTCTCCATCGCCGCCTTGGCGTCCGGCCACGCGACCGACACCTGGTTCCCCCGCGCGTGTGACCGCGGCGTCACCACCCGCGCGCCCGGCACCAGGGAGTCCAGGCACCGCAGGAAGAAGTCCCCCAGCGCGAGCCCCTTCGCGCGGACCTGGTCGATCGTCACGTCGCGCCACACGTCCAGCGCGGCGTCCAGCGCCAGCATCGACAGGATGTCCGGCGTCCCGGTCCGGCCGCGGCTGATGCCCGCCCGTCCGGCATAGGCCGGGGTCATCCCGAACGGATCCGCATGCCCGGCCCATCCGGTCAGCGGCTGGTCGAACTCGTCGAGCCACTTCCGTGCCACATACAGGAAAGCCGGCGCCCCGGGCCCGCCGTTGAGGAACTTGTACGTACACCCCACCGCCAGGTCGACACCGGCAGCGTCCAGCGGCACCGGCACCGCCCCCACCGAATGGCACAGGTCCCACACCACGACCGCCCCGGCCGCGTGCACCGCCGCCGTGATGCCCGGCAGGTCGTGCAGCTCCCCGGTCACGTAGTCGACGTGGTTGACCAGCACCACGGCCGTGCGCGGACCGACCTCCGACGCCAGCGTCCCGACCGGCACCCGCCGCACGGAGTGACCGGTCATGCGCGCCGCGCTCTCGGCGATGTAGCCGTCCGTGGGGAACGTGCCCGCGTCAACCAGGATCTCCGGCCGTCCCGGGTTCAACCGCGCCGCCGCGACCACCGCCTTGAACAGGTTCACCGTCGTCGAGTCGCCGACCACCACCTGGCCCGGCCCCGCCCCGATCAACGGCGCGATGCGGTCGCCGATCCGCTCCGGCGCGTCCCACCAGCCTTCGTCCCAGGACCGGATCAGCCGCCCGGCCCATTGCTCGCCGACGACCTCCGCGAGCCGCGGCGCGACCCCGCGCGGCGGGGCGCCCAGTGAATTTCCGTCCAGATAGGACACGTCCGGGTCGAGATCGAACTCCGCCCGCTTGCCCGCCAGCGGGTCCCGCGCGTCGAGTTCGGCCGCTTCGTCTCGCAGCGACATCGTGTCCCTTTCTCTCTATCGCCCTGTGTTGGCGGTCACATAGGGTGGTGTCTCCGCCAGCTGATCACGAGGAGGTCGCAGTTGACCAGCCAACCGTCCGTCGCTGAGCAGGCCGAGGGCTTGACCATCCCCATGCTCCTCCGCCGCAACGCCGCGGAGTACGGCGACCTGCCGGCGCTCACGTCACTGGACGACCCGGACCGCCCGACGCTGACCTGGTCGGCGTTCCGCGACGAGATCGCCGCGGTCTCCCGCGGCCTGGCCGACCTCGGCCTGCGCCGCGGTGAGCGGATGCTGATCATGGCGCCGAGCACCCCGGACCACCTGATCGCCGACCTCGCCGCCACGCACCTCGGCGCCATCTCGTGCACCGCGTACGCGACCCTGAGCCCGGAGCAGATCTCCTACGTCGCCCGCCACAGCGGCACCCCGGTCGTCGTGCTCCAGGGCACGGACGAGCTCAAGCGCTGGCAGCAGGTCCTGCACGAGCTGCCCGCGCTGCGCCGCATCGTGATGATCGACCAGGACGCGGTCCCCGCGGGCGACGAGCGGTTCGTCAGCCTCGCCGAACTGCGCGCCCGCGGCGCCGAGCTGCACCAGGCCGACCCGCAGGCGTTCGAGGACGGCTGGGCGGACGTGCGCCCGGAGGACCCGATCGCGATGATCTACACCTCGGGCACCACCGGCGACCCGAAGGGCGTGGTGCTGTCCCACCACAACGTGATCTTCGAGGCCTACGCCGTGCACGCGCTGCACGAGTCGCCGATGCACCTGTCGAACATCGCCTACCTGCCGCTCGCCCACATCGCCGAGCGGGAGATCTCGATCTACATGCCGATCGTCTACGCCGGCCACGTGCACACCCTCGCCGATCCGACGCAGGTCGCGGGCGCGCTCGGCCGGGTCCACCCGCAGGGCTTCTTCGGCGTGCCGCGGGTGTGGGAGAAGATCGCCGCGGGGCTCAAGGCGATGCTGCCCAACCTGCCCGAGGACCGGCGCGAAGCGTTGCTCTCCGCCAGCGACCTGCTGCAGCAGGGGTACAAGCTGCGAAACGCCGGCCAGGAGGTGCCCGCCGACCTCGCCGAGAAGATCGCCGAGGCCGACCGCACGGTGCTCGCCCCGGTCCGGGCGCTGCTCGGGTTCGACAAGCTGCACTTCTGCTCCAGCGGCGCGGCCGCGCTGCCGGTCGAGGTGCTGTACTTCCTCGCCGGGCTGGGCGTGGAGATCCACGAGGTGTGGGGCCTGTCGGAAACCTCCGGCGCGATCACGTCGAACTCGGCGAAGGCGTTCCGCGCCGGCAGCGTGGGGCGAGCGCTGGCCGACACCGAGATCAAGGTGGACGCCGACGGCGAGCTGCTGGTGCGCGGCCCGCTGGTGTTCATGGGCTACCTGCAGGAGGACGGGACGATCGCCTCCGCGCTGGACGAGGACGGCTGGTTCCACACCGGTGACATCGGGACGATCGACGCCGACGGTTTCGTCACGATCACCGACCGCAAGAAGGAGCTGATCATCACCTCGGGCGGCAAGAACATCGCGCCGACCCGCATCGAGGGGCTGCTCAAGGAGCACCCGCTGATCGGCCAGGCGGTCGCGATCGGCAACGACAAGCCGTATGTCACGGCGCTGATCGTGGTCGACGACGAGTTCCTGCCGGCGTGGGCCGCGCAGCAGGGCATCGAGGGCAGCGACCCGGTGGTGCTGGCCGAACACCCGGCCGTGCGGGATGAGATCCAGCGCGCGGTCGAGGCGGCGAACGCGCGGCTGGCCCGCGTCGAGCAGATCAAGAAGTACCAGGTGCTGGCCAAGCCGTGGACGCCGGAGAGCGGCGAGGTCACCCCGACGCTCAAGCTGAAGCGCCGGATCATCAACGACCGCTACGCGAACGACATCGCCGCCCTCTACACGGCGGACCAGTAGACACCTAGGCCGAGCGGAGAGGCGTGGTCCACTTCCTCAGACGGGGTGGCACACGCTTCTCCAGGCCATACGGCTCGAGGTGGGCGCTGAACACCTCGTCGAACGCCTGCCGCACCGTGTCGGTGTCCCACGTCTGCCGTTCGAGGATCGGCGCCTTCAGGTAGGGCTGCCCGACGATGTGCAGCTGCGGCCCGTTGCACCGCACGAGCTGCCCCGTGATGCCCTCCGCCGCGTCGCTCAGCAGGAACAGCACGACGGGCGCGATGCGCGACGGCGTCCGATCGGGGGGACAGTTGCGCAGCGAGCGCTCCGACTTCCAGACCATCCGGGTGTGGGCCAACGGGCAGACGGCGTTGACGCGGATGCCGGACTCCTCCAGGTCGAGCGCCCAGGAGTAGGTGAGCGAAGCCACCGCCCCCTTGCTCGCCGCGTACACGCCGAGCTTGCGCTGGCCGAGCGAGGCGCCGGAGGAGATGTTGACGATCGACCCGCCGCGGCCTGCCGCGACCATGGCCTGCACGGCCGCGATCCCGGTGTACATCACGCCGAGGACGTTGACCTCGACCAGTTCCCGGACCTCGTCGAGGTCCTCCTCCCAGGGCAGCGCCTCGTAGTTGAGACCGGCGTTGTTCACCAGTCCGTCGATCGCGCCGAACTCGGACACGCACAGGTCGACGATCGCCGTCGCCTGCGCCGGGTCGGCGACGCTGTGCCCGCTGGCCACCGCCCGCCCGCCGTGCGCGCGGATGTTCGCCGCGGTGCGTTCGGCCAGCTCGGCGTCGACGTCGTTGACCACGACCGCCGCGCCGGCCTGCGCGAGGTGCACCGCGAAGGCCTCACCGAGACCCCGTCCGGCGCCGGTCACCACGACGGCGCGGTCCTGCATCAGCATGCTCATCGGTTCTCTCCCCACCGGCCAGTCCCCGAGCTCCAGCCCGTCCTCGGCTGTCTCCCTGGCCTGTGTTCCCAGTCTTCGCGCCGGAACTGCTCAGCGGTGACCGCGCACCGACGAACGGTCCGTCCACTGCGCTGAACGAGTGATGTCTGATCGGCCGGGCTGACCGCACCACGGGTCATGCGGGACGGAAACTTCCACCGTTCGTCGTAACCCGAAGGTTAGAAGGTCTACGACCGTATGGGCCCATTGAGGAGATACGGTCGCGCTGTGACTGTTCGCCTGCGTGTAGTGAGCGGCATACTGATAGTTGCGGAATGTGTCATTCGGGTGATCGGCGTCACAGGAACCGGGCGCGCAGCGACAGAGTCAGTGAGCGCAGGCAACCAGCCGACGAGGGGGAAGTGGGGAAAGGTGTGAAGACCACGACTCGCCCATCCATGGGTGCGGCGCTCGCCAACCGCGAGTTCCGCACCGTGTGGCTGGCCGAGGCCCAGTCGGTGCTCGGTGACCAGCTGACCACGGTCGCGCTGGCCCTCACCGTCTACCACCGCACCGGCTCGGCGCTGTGGTCCGCGGTCGCCTACGCCCTGACGTTCCTGCCCGCGCTGGCCGGCGGGCTCGGGCTGGCCCAGCTGGCGGACCGCTACCCGCGCCGCACGATCCTCGTGGTCACCGCCGCGCTGCAGGCGTTCTTCATCGCGATCATGGCCGTGCCGGGCATGCCGGTGGTGTGGTTGTGCGTGCTGGTCATGCTCGCGCGGCTGGCGGGCGCGCCGTCGAACGCGGCGCAGAACGCGCTGACCCGCGAGATCTTCACCGACGACGAGCTGTACCTGCGCAGCCAGGACATTCGCGGCATCACCACGAACACCACGATGCTGGCCGGGCTCGCGCTGGGCGGCGTGATCGTCACCGCCGCGGGCCCGTCGCTGGCGCTGGCCCTGGACGCGCTGACGTTCGCGATCAGCGCGGTGGCCCTGCACCACTGGGTGCGCCCGCGCCCCGCCGCGGGCGACGGCGACGGCTCCTGGTTCGGCGCCATCAACTGGGTCGCCTCGCAGCGCAGGCTGCGCGTGCTGCTCGGCCTGTCCTGGCTGGTCGGGCTGGCCATGGTGCCGGCAGGCCTGGCCGCCCCGCTGGCGCGCGAAATCGGCGCGCCCGACCAGGCCGTGGGGTGGCTGCTGGCCGCGGACCCGCTGGGGTTCGCGCTGGGCGTGTTCGTCCTGTCCCGTTACGTCTCGGCCTCGGCCCGCCGCCGCACGGTCGGCGTGCTCGCGGTCGTGCCGACGGCACTGCTGCTCGCGTTCGGGCTGCGCCCGGACCTGGTGCTCGCCCTCGTCGTCCTCGCACTGGCCGGCGCGGCGGGCGCGTACATCATCACCGTCGGGGCCACGTTCATCACGTGGGTGCCCAACGAGCTTCGCGGTGGCGCCGGCGGGCTGTACCGGACCGGCCTGCGGGTCGCGCAGGGCGTCGGGGTCGCGTTCGGCGGCATGCTCGCGCAGTGGTCCGGCGCGGCGACCACGGCCATCATGATCGCGGGCGCGGCCGGGGTGGTCCTCGGCGTACCCCTCGCGGTGGCGTGGGGCCGGGTGCTTGGCACGGACAGCGATGCGGCCCGCACCGGCTGACGGCAGCGGCGGCTGCATTCGGAAGATCAGAAGTCACGGTCGCGCACGACGATTCACCTCACGTTATTCGGTCGGAAACAAACACAAATCGAGGGCACCTCAGAAGTCGCGGTCGCGCACGACGAACACCTCTCCCACGGGAACGAAAACGAACGCTATTCAGACCAGGGGATCAGAAGTCGCGGTCAGACACGAGGAACACCTCCATTCGGTGCCTGTGGCCGGGACGCGTTGCGTCCGCGCGGCCGCTCGTGGCGGCGGTACGCGACGCTTCGCGTGCGGTGAGATGATACCTGTTGATGGAAAGTACCCGGCGTCGTTCCGGGCACAGCAAAGTTACCCGGCGGCGGTACGCGATGTCGAGGGAAGGTGAGCCGATGCCTCCGCACCACGCGCGTCGGCGATCGCCTACACTCCACGGCGATCCGGACCTCAGGGAGGGCATTCAGTCCATCGAGGAGCGAAATTCGGTACCCCGCCAAGCCGCGCCCGAGAGGGCGGAGGCGAACACAAAGCGTGATGCATCGAGCACACGCCGCGCCATGCTGCCGCAGAATTGGGCATTGTGGCGGCGGCCGAAGCGTTTCATCGTTTTCCTGCTCGTCACCGAACTGATTGCGGTCGCGTGGCTGGTCGTCGCATTCGTGAACGCGAGCCTGCCGAGCGGTCTCGATTGGCTGCGCTTCGCGATTCTCACGGTGGGCGCGACGGCGCACATTCAACTGACCCGGCGGCAGGAAGAACGTCGGCGAAATGCGGGCGGGCGGGTCCTGATCGACCTGACCGCGGTCTGGGTCGTGCCGGCCGCGATTATTCTCCCGGTGCCGTTGACGATCTTGGTCGTCGGCCTGGTCCGGGTGCAGCGCTGGTTCGTCGCGCGGCGGCCTGCGCACAACTTCGTGTACTCCACGGTGGCCCACATGCTGGCGGCGACGCTAGCCCACCAGGTCTACGTGGAGCTGGGTCCGCACGACTGGGGTTCGCTGGACGTCGCGGGCTCGCTCACGGAGTTCGGCTGGATGCTGGTGGCCGGGCTCATCTACGAGGGCGTGCAGATCCTCTACATCGGATCCGTGATCGCGCTGGCCGCGCCGGACAAGGCGAACGCGCGGACGGTGCTGGGCAGCCCGGCGGACAACGTGCTGGAGGCGATCACGATCGGCCTCGGCGCGGTGACGGCGATCCTGCTGGTGATCATGCCGCCGACGGTCGCGATCATGGCCGTGGTGACGGTGGTCTTCAACCGCCTCGCCGAGATCGAGCAGCTGCAGGCCGACGTGCGGACCGACCCGAAGACGCAGGTCGCGAACATGCGCGGGTGGACCGAGTCGGCCGAGCGGGCCCTGACCAGGGCGACGAAGGCGGCCGATCCGCTGGCCATCCTGATGATCGACCTGGACCACTTCAAGTGGATCAACGACACGTTCGGCCACCCGGCCGGCGACGACGTGCTGCGGAACCTGGCGCAGCTGCTGGACGAGGTGACCCGGCCGAGCGACGTGGTGGGCCGCTTCGGCGGTGAGGAGTTCCTGGTGCTGCTGCCGGACACGGACCAGGCGGCGGCGACGGTCGCCGGGGAGCGCATCCGCTCCGCGGTGGCCGGGCTGCAGATCAGGACGACCAACAAGCGCGGTGACCAGACGTTGGTGTCGGAGCGGACGGCCTCCATCGGGGTCGCGGTGTTCCCCGACCACGGCGACACCCTGCCGACGCTGATGCAGGCCGCGGACGCGGCGGTCTACGAGGCGAAGGAGGGCGGCCGCAACCAGGTCCGGATAGCCCGAGCCGCCCGCGACTCCGCGCCGCTGCCGCAACCCCCGCGCGAAGCCAAGCACATCACGCACTGAGCGATCGACGGACGCCCCGGCGAGGCCCCTCTGTTCCACTCGCGCTCGCGAATCCACTCATACGGGCCGACTTGCTCACACGCCCGCATCCAGCGTTTCCGCCATGCCCGGATGCGCCACATCACGCCCCGCACCCACTCCCGAGCAGGCGCGCGCCGCCACGGCGATTCCCACCACCGGGCCAAACTCCACACCGTCCCCACACGAGCACCACGGCGACCCCCACGCTCCACGCCCCCGACCGACACCGCCCCCACGAGGCCACTCACCCACCCACGAAAGGCCCTCGCGCGCCGCCACGGCGATCCCCACCACCGGGCCAAACTCCACACCGTCCCCACACGAGCACCACGGCGACCCCCACGCTCCACGCCCCCGACCGACACCGCCCCCACGAGGCCACTCACCCACCCACGAAAGGCCCTCGCGCGCCGCCACGGCGATCCCCACCACCGCGCCAAACTCCACACCGTCGCCACACGAGCACCACGGTGATCCCCACCTCCACGCCCCCCGACCGACACCGCCCCACGAGCGGCCCACTCACCCACCCACGACTGCCCCACCCACTCCCCCACGAAAGGCCCTCTCGCGTGCCCCGAACGGCCCCCGCCCGGACCACACCCGCCCCCACCAGGGCGTTCGCCCTACCCCGGCCCCCCGACTCCTAAACCTCCGACCCCTCACCCACTAGAGTGGCGCACTCCGGAATCCACGATCAGGGAATTCCCTGGTGGCCGCAGAGGCCGCTCCCCTGCCACTCTGGGAGGCGATGATCAGCCCAGCGACCTTCACCGACCACCCGCCACCCGGGCCGGGCACCACACGGGTGCCCCGGGTGCGCCGCCGCCTGGCCACCTCCGCCTGGCTGCTGGTGCTGTCGCTGGCCGTCGTCACCTTCGGGTTCGTCGCGTCGCGGCCGGCCTCCCCGCCGGACGCGGGGCCGCCCACCGGCGGCGCCCTGGCCGCCCAGCAGGCCATCGAGGCGCTCGTCCACCCCGGCCCGCAGGCGACCGCGCTCGACCTCCTGCCTGCCGACTTCACCCAGGTCACCGGCGTCGTCCCCGGCCAGATGCGGGCGCGGGACGGCACGGTCCGCGCGGTCCACGTCGATGGCGGCTGCTCGACCCCGTGGGGCGACGACAACACGAAGTGGGACTACGCGGTCCCGTGCAAGGCGCACGACCTCGGCTACGACCTCCTCCGCTACGCGGCCGCGGTCGGCCACCCCCTCGGCCAGGACGTCCGCGAGGCGCTGGACCAGCGCCTGTCCGACGACATGCACGCGGCCTGCGTCATCAACCCGGTCGACTCGCCGCGCACCTGCCGCGTCGTCGCGAGCCTCTACTCCGCCGGGCTCGTCGTGAACTCCTGGCACCAGCGCTGGGGCCCGCCGGTCGGCGACCCGATCGGACCGCTGCTGGCCGGCGTCGCCGTGATCGGGTGCCTGTTGATCTTCCGGCTGCGCGGCTGGCTGCAGCACCGGCACGCCCGCGTCGCCACGCCCCCGCCACCGGCCACCAGGGCCCCGCCGGCGCCGCTGTCCCCGTGGGTGACGCTCGGCGTGGGCAGCCTGGTGCTGCTGATCCTCGGCGAATCGGCCATCGCGCTGGCCCGGTGGGCCGGCGTGGGCGCGGACTTGCTGTGGCCGCTCACGTGGGTGGCTCAACTCGCCCCGGTGTTCTTCTTCGCCGGCGGCCGCGCCAACGCGGCGGGCTGGCGCGCCACCAGGGACAGCGGCGGCGGGTACCGCCAGTACCTCGCCCACCGGGCGAGCTGGCTGCTGCGCCCCGCCCTGATCTTCGTCGTGGTGGCGCTGCTCGTCCCGCTCGCGCTGGAACTGCTCGGCATCCCCGAGGGCACGAACGCCGCGATCATGCGCATCGCCCTGCACCCGCTGTGGCTGCTGGGCATCTACCTGCTGACGGTGGTCGCCACGCCGCTGATGCTCGCCCTGCACCGGCGAGCCGCGGCGGCCTCGGTCGCGGGCCTGCTCGCCTTCGTCGTGCTGGCCGAGATGGCGGCACGGGCCCTCGGCTCGCCCATCCCGCGCTACCTGGCGGCGTTCGGCCTGGCCCTGCTCGCCCAGCAGGTCGCGTTCGGGCGGATCCGCACGTCGAACCGCCTGCTCCTGGTGGGCGTCGCGGCGGCGGGGGCCACCGGTCTCGCCCTGCTCACCACGGTTGGCGGGCTCAGTCGCGACCTGCTCGGCGCGCCGGGCGCGCCGCCCGCGTTGTCCGGGCCCACCCTGCCGGTCCTGCTGCTCGGCGCCACCCAGATCGGCCTGCTTGGCCTGGCCGCGAAGCCGCTCGCCCGCCTGACCACCCGGTGCGCCGGCGCCGCCCGCCTGGCGATGCGCGCGCCCATGAGCCTGTACCTGGGCTTCCTCGCCGCGATGCTGCTCGTCGTCGCGCTGGTCTACCTGCCGGGCCACCCGGCGGCGATCTTCGGCTGGCTCGGCGACCCGCGCACGTGGTTCGCGCTGGCGCTGCTCGCGGTCCCCGCGCTGATGGTCTTCTGGTGGTTCGAGCGCCACCCGCGGGAGACGGCTGTCCCGGTCGCGGACCACCCGGGCTCCGGCGGCTGGCTCGCGCACGCGGCGACCATGCTCGGGATCGGGTTCGCCGTGGTCGGGCTGTTCGGGTTCGCGCTGACCCGGTTCGGCGGTGACGACGGCTCGATCCTGGGGCTGCCCGTCGATCCGATCCAGAACCTTATCCAGCTGCTGATCGGGGTATTCCTCCTGCACACAGTGCGGACAGGGCTCAGCGGCGCGCGCAGCACGTGGATCGTCACGGGCATCGCGTGCGTTCCGGCACTGCTGTCGGCGGCCGACCCCGTGACGATGGCGGTGCACGGCGTGACGGCCCTGATCGCGCTGGCGGCGGTGGCCAGCACGCTCGTATCCACCAAGGCGGTGGCGCAAAACACGTAACCGAGTGTTGTGAACCACTTCGCGTCGGCCGTGTGCGACGCTACGGCCGAGTAGGTGAACGATAACGGCGATGAAAGGAGCACCTGGCGTGGACGACCCGCGGAACGATCGTGGGACCGGCCGGCCCGCACGGCCGCGGCAGCCGCGCCAGATCGACGCCCGCCACGAAGGCCCGGTCCGGCGCACGCCGTCCGACCGAGCCGGGCGCTCCTCCGCCGACCGCATCCCGCCCGACCGAGCCGGTCGCACCCCCGCCGACCGCGTGCCGGGCGACCGGGCGGGCCGCATCCCGGCCGATCGCGCGGGCCGCACCTCCGCAGGCCGCCCGCCCGTCGACCGCGCAGGCAAACCGGCGAGCAACCGCACGTCGGCGGGCCGCCCACCGGTCGGCCGGGCCGCGCGGGGACCGGCCCCTCGCGACCGGGCCGCGCCCGCCCAGATCCGCCGCCGTCCGCCGCCACCGCCGCCGCCGAGGCACTCGTCGCGCCGGGGCGCGAAAGTCGCCGTGGGGCTGGTGTCCCTGCTGGTCATGAGCCTCACCGGCTACGCCTGGGCGGCGATGCAGGGCCTGGTCAACGGCCTCACCACCACGGACGTGATCGACGGGAACCAGCCCGCCGACGGGGCCCGCGACATCCTGCTGGTCGGCATGGACAGCCGCACCGACGCGCAGGGCAACCCGCTGCCGGAGGACCTCCTCGCCCAGCTCCGCGCCGGTGTCGCGGACGGCGAGGAGAACACCGACACGCTGATCATGGTCCACATCCCCAACGACGGCAGCAAAGCCGTCGCGGTCTCGCTGCCCCGCGACTCCTACGTCAACATCCCCGGCTTCGGCAAGCACAAGATCAACTCCGCGTACGCCCGGGCGAAGGCGGCGGAACGCCGGAAACTGCAGGAAGAGGGCGAGACCGACGCCAAGTCCATCGAGGTGCAGTCCAACCAGGCCGGGGCCAAGACCCTCATCCAGACCGTCGAGCAGCTGACCGGCTCGACGATCGACAACTACGCCTCGGTCAACCTGCTCGGCTTCTCCGAGATCACCAAGGCCATCGGCGGCGTGGACGTGTGCCTGAAGGAGAACGTCAACGACCCGTACTCGGGCGCGAAGTTCACCAAGGGCCAGCATACGATTTCCGGCGTCGAGGCGCTCGAGTTCGTCCGCCAGCGGCACGGACTTCCGCGCGGCGACCTCGACCGGGTCGTGCGCCAGCAGGTCTTCATGGCCGGGATGGCGCGCAAGGTGCTGTCCGCGGGCACCCTCGCCGATCCGGGCAAGCTGAACAGCCTCACGGACGCGGTCAAGAAGTCCGTGGTGCTCAACCAGGGCTGGGACATCCTCGGGTTCGCCCAGCAGATGAAGGGGCTCACCGGCGGGCAGTTGGAGTTCCGCACCATCCCGGTGGTCAACATGGACTACAGCACCCCGGACGACGGGCAGGCCATCCAGGTGGACCCCGGCCAGATCCGCGAGTTCGTGCAGGGCCTGACCGCCGCCCCGGCCCAGTCCGCCCCGCCCGCCGAGACCGGCCCGGCGAAGTCGGCGACCACTGTGGACGTCCGAAACGGAACCGGCCGCGAAGGCCTCGCGTCCACGGTCCTGCAGAGCCTGACCGGCAAGGGCTTCACCGGTGGCCAGACGTCGAACACCACATCGCGCAAGTCGACCGTGGTCCGGTACCCGGCGGGCGGCCAGGAGGCGGCCCAGCAGGTCGCCGACGCGCTCGGCTCGGGCGCGACGATCGAGCAGGACCCGACGGTGACCAAGGGTCACGTCGTCGTGCTCGTCGGCAGCGACTACTCGACGTCCCCGTCGCGCGTCGTCCAGCAGGCAGCCGCCGCGCCGCCCGCGACCACTCAGAACCCGGCGCCGGGCGGCGACGAGCCGATCACCGCCAACGGCATCACCTGCGTCAACTGACCACACCGTCCAGCCCACCCCGGGTTAGCCCGATCGGCCTAATAACGGTGGTCAACGGAAACGGACTGGGCAAAGTCGCGTAAGGAACGCGCACTCAGCGACTTACATACCCGTGAACACCGCTGGAGTTCGACCGGACGTGCCAGAGCAGGGGTGCGGCGCGACGCAAGGTCAGGGCAGGGGACGGGGAGTGCGCATCGACAATGACCTCTACCAGCGAATCCTGGGGGAGGAACTCCGCAAGCTGCGCCGGCGACGAGGCTGGACGCGCAAGGAGCTGAACCAGCACCTGCAGAGCGACATCTCGCTGCAGACGCTGGCGACCTACGAACTGGGCACGCGGCAGTGCTCGGTGGTGCGGCTCGTCGAGCTGTGCCTCGCGATGGACGAGCTGCCGCAGGACCTGCTGGCCCGCGTGCACCGCCGCGTCTTCGCCGACGAGCCGGGCAAGGTGCGCCTGGACCTGACGCGGATCGTCGCCGATGAGCGGCCCGAGCTGCTGCCGCTGCGCCGGTGGGCGGAGGGCAGACTGCGCCAGCCGGGCGCCCCGCGCGAGGTGCGCCTCGACCGGGCGGCCATGTCGTGGATGGCCCAGCTGTGCAACCTCACCGCACCCGAACTGCTGGACCGCCTGCGCGCGATCTCCGGCGTAGAGGACGACTGACGTTCCCTGCCGGCGTGCGACCCAACCCGGATCGCACGCCGGCAGGACAAAACCGCGCCAGCCGGCGCCGCGCACGAGGTACGCCGCGACCGGGCAGCCACAGCGTGGATGGCCCAGCCGCGCAACCTCACCGCACCCGAACTGCTGGACCGCCTGCGTGCGATCTCTGGCATAGAGGACGACTGACGTTCCCTGCCGGAGCGCGACCCAACCCGGATCGCACTCCGGCAGGACAAAACCGCGCCAGCCGGCGCCGCGCACGAGGTACGCCTCGACCGGGCAGCCACAGCGTGGATGGCCCAGCCGCGCAACCTCACCGCACCCGAACTGCTGGACCGCCTGCGCGCGATCTCCGGCGTAGAGGACGACTGACGTTCCCTGCCGGAGCGCGACCCAACCCGGATCGCACTCCGGCAGGACAAACTGCGCCAGCCGGCGCCGCGCACGAGGTCCGCCGCGACCGGGCAGCCACGGCGTGGATGGCCCAGCCGCGCAACCTCGCCGCACTGACCGGACGTTCCCGGCCGGGGCGCGACCCCATCCGGACCGCACTCCGGCAAGGCGTCACGCGAGTCAGCCGCGGCCGACCAGCTCGAAGTCGGACGGCCGCAGCTTGCGCGTGTTCAGCCAGTACCGCCAGGTGAAGCCGGGCCAGATCGTCCGGTTCACGCCCTTCGCGTCGAGGTACCAGCTCTTGCAGCCGCCCTGCGTCCACACGCCCTTGGCCAGCTTCTGCTGGATCTCGGCGTTGAACCGCTCCTGCACCTCGGCCCGCGGCTCCAGCGCACCGGCGCCGGTCTGCTCGACCAGCCGGATCGCTTCGGCGACGTAGCGGATCTGCGACTCGATCATGAACACGACCGAGTTGTGCCCCAGTCCCGTGTTCGGCCCGAGCAGGAAGAACACGTTCGGGAACCCGTTGACCGTGATGCCGAGGTGGGTCCGCATCCCCTCGGTCGCCCACTCCTTGTTGAGCTTGCGACCCTCGACCCCGATGATGTCCAGGTTGTCGAACGCGTCCGTGACGTGGAAACCGGTGCCGAAGATGATCGCGTCGACCTCGCGCTCCACGCCTGCCGTGTCGATCACGGCGGTCTGGGTGACCTCGGCGACGCCGTTCGTGATCACGTCGACGTTGTCCCGGTTCAGCGCCGGGTAGTAGTCGTTGGAGATCAGCACGCGCTTGCAGCCCATCACATAGTCCGGCGTCAGCTTCGCGCGCAGCGCCGGGTCGTCGATGTGCTTGTCGATGTTGGACTTCGCGAGCTTCTGCGCGACCTTCATCAGGCCCTGGTGGCCGTTGAAGCCGATCGCGCGGGCCTCCAGCATCCAGTACAGGAGGTTGCGGTAGGCGCGCTGCGTGCCGGGGATCTTCGCGAACACCGACTTGGCCCACTCCGGCATCGCGTGGTCCGGCTTCGGCATCACCCACGCAGGCGTGCGCTGGAAGACGTGCAATTGCTCGACCTCGGGCGCGATGGCCGGGATGAACTGGATCGCGCTGGCGCCGGTGCCCACGACCGCGACACGCTTGCCGCGCAGGTCGTAGTCGTGGTCCCACTGCGCCGAGTGGAAGGTCTTGCCCTGGAACCGCTCGATGCCCTTGAGGTCGGGGATCTGCGGCAGGTGCAGCGCGCCGACGCCGTTGACCAGGAACCGGCCGCTGAAGGTGTCGCCGTTCTTGGTGGTGACGTGCCAGCGGTGCTCGTCCGGATCCCACCGGGCGCCGGTCATCTCCTGGCCGAACCGGGTGCGCTCGTACAGGTCGTACTTGCGCGCGACGCCGCGCAGGTAGTCCCAGATCTCCGGCTGGGGCGAGAACGAACGGCTCCAGTTCGGGTTCTGCTCGAAGGAGAACGAGTACATGTGCGACTGGATGTCGCAGGCGCAGCCCGGGTAGGTGTTGTCGCGCCAGGTGCCGCCGACATCGTCCGCCTTCTCCAGGATGACGAAGTCCTCGCGCCCCTCCTTGCGCAGCTGGATCGCCATGCCCAGGCCGGAGAACCCGGTGCCGACGATGATCACGCCCGTTCGCGTGTGCTCTGCCATGTACCTTCCTCCACACTGAGCATTAGGTGTTACCGCGAGTCCATCTTACTCGGAGTAGGTTACCTCCGGTAGAGTCGGTTTCATGACCGGGCCGACCCGCCGCAAACGCATGCCACGAGCCCAGCGCGAGCAGCAGATGCTCGAGGTCGCGGAAGCGGTGTTCGCCGAGCGCGGGTTCGCCGCGGCGTCGATGGACGAGATCGCCGAGCGGGTGGGCGTGTCCAAGCCGATGCTCTACGAGTACTTCAACTCGAAGGAGGGCCTGCTGCTGGCGTGCGTCGCGCAAGCCAGGGCCGAACTGCGCGAGGTGACCGAACGCGCGGTGGCCGGCCAGACGGACGCGCGCGAGGCGTTGCGCAGCGGATTGCGGGCGTTCTTCGTGTTCGCGCGCGAGCGCCGGCAGGGCTGGTCGCTGTTGCGTCACGAGCTCGCCCTGATCGGGACGTCGGCCTCGGACGCGCTGGAGGACACCCGGCGCCAGCAGACGGACCTCATCGCCAAACTGATGGCGCAGTACTTCGACGCAGGCGAGGCGGGGCACCTCCTGCTGGAGGCGACGGCCGAGCTCGTCGTCGGGGCGTGCGAGCGGCTCGCCATCTGGTGCGAGCAGCACGACGAGGTGACACCCGATTTGGCGACCGACCTCGCGATGGAGGTCTTGTGGACCGGACTGGGCCTTCGCACTCAGTGATCACGCGTATCCGCAGGTGGTTGCTCCATCCGGTCGTCACGCATCGCACAGTTTCGCCCAGAACTTGTCACGCAGAGTTCTGTTGATGTATCGATAGAAGCTGACAGAGCGTTAGGCAAATGGCGGCAGAAGCACGCCCGATCGGATGAACGCGATCGGCGTCATGAAGAGGCTTCGGATTGCTCCCTCAAAGTGGAGTTGCAGCCGAGAGCGGCAGGGGTGTTGAGACTCATGGCGGTACCGATCACGGCGATCTACGTGCCGGAGGACGACGACTGGGCGGTCACCGTGACCGGCCAGGGCAGGAGCCTGACCGCGCGGGCGCCGGGCATCATCGCGGCGCGGGACCGGGTCGACCAGTTCGTCGAGGAGCTGGGCGCGGAGGCGAAGGGGGCCACCGTCGTCCACCTGCTGAACGGCAGCGCGCTGGAGTTCACGGCCGCGTACATGACCGCGCGGCTGTCGCGGCCCGAGCCGGCGCCGATCGAGGTTCCGGAGCCGGCCGCGGCCGCGGAGGCGTCGACGGCGGAGGAGGCACCGGCTGAAGTACCAGAGCAGCCGGCGCCCAAGCCGGACAAGAAGCCGAAGGCGAAGCTGACGGCGAACATCGGGGATGCGCTGACGGCCGCGAAGCCGGCGGCGCCGCAGCCGGCGGCCACCTCGTCGATCAAGGTGACCGCGGCCGCGAGCACGCCGGCCGCGCGGGCCTGAGCCCTCAGCGGAAGAGCTTGCGCACCAGCAGTGCGGCGACGAGCACGCCGACCCCGATCAGCGGGAACTTGACTTTGGGGTCGTCGAACTTCGTGCGCAGGGTCGTCTTGGCGTTGTCGGCCAGCCGCTTGGGGCTGGCCTTCTCGCCCAGCTGATCCAACGTCGACGCAAGCGCTTCGCGGGCCTTCACGATCTCCCGCTCGATGGTGTCCGGGTCGCGAGCCACAGGTCCTCCTCACCTTCGCAGGGCACAACCGTAGATCACGCCCCGCGACGGGCGGCACCGGCCACGCCGTACGAGGCCCGGGCGCTAGGCTGGTGGCGTCGGGGCCCGTAGCCCAATTGGCAGAGGCACATGGTTTAGGTCCATGCCAGTGAGAGTTCGAGTCTCTCCGGGCCCACACAATCCCTACCTACACGCGCGCTCCTGCCATCAGCGTTACGGAACGCTGAGTGCCACGCCGCCACGATCCCAGGCCGCGCCGACAGCTGGTGATCGCGATCCGCGCCCGGCATGGCTGGTGCATCTATCGCCGCGGTCGCCGTGCTCAACTCGCTCTATGTGCTCGGCTCGGGCTTCTACGCCTACGAGGAATACCAGGACACTCTCGACCGCCTGCGCTCGTCCCTCGGCAGCTGAGGTCTGTTCTCCAAAGTTCGCCGACAGCGCCCGCCGGACGTCAGGCGCTGTCGCGGCGCTCGATCACCGTGTCCAGTGCCGTTCGTGCGCCCTGCAACCGGGCGATCGCGGCGTCGATGCGAGACCGTTCCGCGCGGAGCCGCTCCAGCACCCCGTCGCAGGCGGGGGTCGGCGGTTCGCCCCGGACGCAGGTGCCGATCTCGGCTATCCCGGCCGTCGTCAGCCCGGCCGCGAGCAGTTCGCGGATGCGGCGCACCGCCGTCACGTCCTCCTCGGCGTAGTCGCGGTATCCGTTCGGCGTCCGCTCGGGCCGGAGCAACCCCTGCTTCTCGTAGTACCGCAGCAGCTGCTCGTCCACCCCGGTTCGCCGCGCGAGTTCACCGATGCGCATCCGTCCGCCTCCGCGACTTGACCTTGTAACTGATTTCAAGGATTAGCTTCGACGCCGGACACGTCAAGGTGACGAGAGGAACGGCAGTGACAGAGGTTTTGGTGGCCGGGGCGACCGGCATGCTGGGCGGGGCGATCGTGGACAGCCTGCTGGAGCGGGACGTCCGCGTCCGGGCGCTGGTCCGGCCCTCCAGCAAGCGCGAGGTGGTCGACGCGCTCGCGGACAAGGGCGTGGTGATCGCGGAAGGCTCGCTCACCGACGGGCCGGAACGCCTCGCCCGGCTGCTCGAAGGCGCCGACGTGGCGATTTCCGCGCTGCAGGGCGGGGAAGACGTCGTGGTCGACGGGCAGACGACCCTGCTGCGTGCCGCCGAGAAGGCCGGGGTGCCGCGGCTGATCCCGTCGGACTTCGCCGTCGACCTGTTCCGCCTCGACGACGGCGACAACGTCTTCCTCGACCACCGGCGCCGGGCTCACGAGGCGTTCGACGGCACCCACGTGCAGGTGACCTCGGTCCTGAACGGCGCGTTCACCGAGGTGATGACCGCGCCGTTCCTGGAGATCGTCGACTGGGACAACGACACGTTCGCCTACTGGGGCGACGGCGACCAGCCCTGCGACTTCACCACGGTGGCGGACACCGCGGCCTACACCGCCGAAGTGGCGCTCGATCCGGCCGTCGCCGGGCGGCCGGTTCGCGTGGCCGGGGACGTGCTGACGATGAAGGAGTTCCACGAGGCGTTGCAGCGCGGCTCGGGCAGGCGTCTCGAACTCCGCGTGCGCGGCGACGTCTCCGAACTCGAAGCCGAGATCCGGCGGCGCCGCGCCGTCGCCACCGGTCCCGCCGACTTCGTCGCCCTGCAGTACGTCTGGGCGATGGTCACCGGGAAAGCCAAGCTCGAGCCGCTCGACAACGACCGCTACCCCGCTGTCCGGCCGACCGGTGTGGCGGAGTTCGCCCGGCGCTTCGCACGCTGACCGCCGTCACGGGGCGACCAGCGGCTCCGCCGCATAGGCGCGGTGCAGCAGCTCCACAAAGGACTCCGGCGTGTCCAGCTCCACGTCGTCGATCCGGCGCACCGCCACGCCGGGTGTCCAGGAGTTCATGACCACCGCCCCGCGCATCGCGGGCAGATCGGCCGCGGTCAGGACCTGCGATCGCTGCGGCACGCCCAACCGGTCGAGTTGCCGCCGCAGGATCCCCATCGTGATGCCGCGCAGGACCGCCGCGTCCGGCCAGACCACCGAGGCTCCGTCCCAGAACGCCAGGTTCCAGATGGACGCCTCGGTGAGCCGGCCGTGGCGGTCGACGAACGCGGCGTCGTCGAAGCCGCGCGCCACCGCCTGTCGCGGGTAGTACGTCTTGGCCACCTCGCCGACGTGCTTGAACGCGGGCAGAACCCGCTCGTACTCGAACGTCGCAAGGCTCAGCGGGCCGGCCGGGCCGTCGGTGGCCGGCCCGGTGCGAACCAGCAGTTCGGGCGAGACGTCCGCTGCCGAGAACTCCGGCGAGTACACGGTGGCGGTCAGCGAGACGTCCGCCGGACCCTCCCGCAACGCGGCCCGCAGGTGCGCGAGCACCACGTCGTCCGGCAGGGCGCGGTCGAACAGCTCGGCCGACGCGGCACGCAGCCGGTCCAGGTGCAGGTCGAGACCGCGGATCCGGCCGCCGCGCACCTGCATCGCCGTGAAGTGGGCGTACCCGGCGAAGGCGAGCGGGGCCAGATCCCCGGTGGTGGCCGGACGGCCGTTGCGGTGGACGACGAAAACGCTCATGCCGCCGAACCTAGAGCCTCACACCGGTGTGAGGCTCCAGCGGTGATGAGCTGGATCACCCGGTCAGCGGTCGCCCCAGGGGCCGGTGATCGCGAAGACGTGGCCAGGGCTCTGGATGCAGGCGAACAGGATCCGCCCGTCCTGGCTGAACACCGGCCCGGTGAACTCGCTGTCGTTGAGGTCGTTGCGCGCCAGCGGGTACGACTTGCCGTCCCGCGTGACGCCGACAAGGTGGCTCAGGCCCTCCCCGTCCTCGGCGAGGATCAGGCCGCCGTGCGGGGACACGGTGATGTTGTCCGGCCCGTCGTAGTCCGTGTCGGCCTCCGGGTCGGGGTTCACGCCGTAGATCGTCTTCAGCTCGATCGTTTCGGCGCGCGGGTCGTAGAACCACACCTGGCCGTCGTGCTCGTTGACGCTGCCGTCGCTGATCCGGGCGTAGCTGGCGACGAAGTACGCCCCACCGTCGCCCCAGTAGGCGCCCTCCAGCTTGCGGCTGTGGGTCACCTGGCCCGGCTCGAACTGCTTGCGCACCGACACGGTGCGTGCGTCGCGGTCGGGCACGTCGACCCAGCGGACCTTGTAGCGGGTGCCCGGCGTGGTCGCCTCGGACAGGTCGTCGATGTGCCTGCTGCCCTTGAACGCGCTCATCGCCTGCAACGTGCCCGCCGTGTCACCGCCCGCGGACAGCGCCAGCGCCCGCAGCGCGCCCTTGCCGCCGCGGAAACCCTTCGGCGGCACCCAGCGGAAGTACAGGCCGTTCGGGCCGCTCGCGTCCTCGGTCAGGTAGATCTCGCTGGTCTTCGGGTCGACGGCGACGGCCTCGTGCGAGTAGCGGCCGAGGAACTTCAGCGGGACCGGCTCGAGGTTCGCGTCGCGGTCGAACGCGTCCACCTCGAACACGTAACCGTGGTCCTTCTGGTACACGCCACCGGCGCGCTGCTCGGTCTCCTCGCAGGTCAGCCACGTGCCCCACGGGGTCTCGCCGCCCGCGCAGTTGTTGTGCGTGCCGGCCAGGCTGACGTACTCGCTCTTCCGGTTGCCCTCCCGGTCCACCACGATGGTCGTCGTGCCGCCACCTGCGCCCGGGTCGTAGGTGAGGCCCGCCAGCGCGGGCGTGCGGTGCGGCTCGCTGCCGCCGATCTCGTGGTTGTTGATCAGCACGAAGTCCCGGCCGCTGCGGAAGCACGCCATGCCGTCGGGGTCGCTCGGGGTGAACTCGCCGGTCTCCAGCTTCGTCACGCCGGACTGCGCGATCACCTTGTACCGGAAGCCCTTCGGCAGCGCGAGCAGGCCGGCGGGGTCGTCGACGAGCGGGCCGTAGCCGGTGGCGCGGGCGACCTGCGCGGCCGCGGCGGGCGCCGCGATCGCGTCGACGCTGCCCGCGACGATGACGCCCAGACCGCTCGCCGCGCCGGTGCGCAGCAGATCACGCCGGGAAAGTGGAGCCATGACGACCTCCTGTGGTGGGAACCGTGCGAAGGGATCAAAACCGCCGATTCCGACCCGGGCGGGGACCGCAGACGACGCGCAGGCGAACGGCCGGCGAACGGTTCAGGCGAGCCGCTCGTGCGGGTAGCGGTCACGGATGCGGGCCTGGAAGTAGCGGCCCTTGCTCTCCGCGGCCAGCAACGCGCGGAAGATAGCGCTTTCCACGCCGACGTACCGGTAAATCCCGTGGTGCAGGAATTCCACCTCCAGAATGCGGCGCGCCGCGTCGTACCCGACCGAAGCGAGCACACTGGAGGAAACGGGGCGGCGGCGCACTAGGGTCGTCCGGTTTCGAGCAGGTTCTTCAGCCTGCGCAGATCCTTGCGATTCGCGCGTTCCACCGCCGCGGCCATCATCCGGCTGCCCACCTTCGCGAATCCGCTCGGCTCGCCACGGTTGCGCAGCACCATGCGGGTGCTGTGCGCGTCCAGGGATTCCCAGCTGTAGGTGGTTTCCATGGGGAACGGGCCCTGCGCCGTGCGCATCACGAGCCGTTCGCCGGGCACGAGTTCGATCACCTCGTACGTGTACCGCAGGGTCCGGCCGAGAAAACGCGCCACGAATCCGAGCCGGGTGCCCTCGCGCAGCGGTGGGCGGGTCTCCCATTCGACGTCCAGGATGTTGGCGTACCACTCGGGCGCGTTCGACGGGTCGCCCGCGTAGGACGCCACCTTTTCCCTGGGCAGCGCGACCACGATTTCGGTGCGGACGTCGACTGGCACGAATTCGAGGGTAGTTCAGCCTGCCCGGTTTTCGAACCGTATACTTTTTGCAACCGTTGCAAGAAGGAGGTCGACGATGACCGACTGGACCGCCGTGCACGAGAAGGCCGTGGCGGCCTTCGCCGAGGGCTGGGCGCGGCCGCACCCGCAGGCGTGGGACGCGTTGCTGGCCGAAGACGTCGAGCTCAACCAGCCGATGGTGCCGCCGACGCGGGGCAGGCAGGGGTGGGGGCGGGAGGCCGAGCGGCTGCTGGGGTTCCTGCCGGACCTGCGGGGCGAGGTGCTGTCGTGGGCGGGCCGGGAGGACCGGCTGTTCATCGAGCTGCGGCTGAGCGGAACCCTGCGCGGCAAGCCGCTCGCCTTCCGGGCCGTGGACGAGCTGTGGCTGACCGCCGACGGCCGCGTGACGCGCCGGGACTCCTTCTTCGACTCGATGCCGGTCGCGATGGCCGTCGCGGGACGGCCCGGCGCGTGGCCGGCGTGGTGGCGGTCCGGCCTGGGCCCCCTCATCGGACGACGCCGCTTGCGGCGATGATCTCCCGCTCGCCAACGCCAGCGCTGTCGGGTGATGGCCAGCGCTGATGGATGCGGCGGTGGCCGCCCACTCACCAGCCGCCCGCGAGTGCGGCGACGCTCGGCAACTGGAGCACCCGGGCCACCATCACGCCGCAACCCGCCACCCCACGCAGGATCCGCCGCGGAGCGGCGGCACCCGGCGGCCGGAGCGCCCCGGGCCACGCACCGGTCGCCCACAGGTGCGGCGAGGCTCAGCAGCCGTGGCAACCCCGGGCCACCATCACGCCGCAACCGCCGCCCACACACGAGCCACCGCCACGCGGCGGCAACCGGCGGCCGGAGCGCCCCGGGCCACGCACCGGGCCGCCCACAGGTGCGGCGACGCACAGCAGCCGCAGCACCGGGGACCCCACCACGCCGCAACCGCCACCCACACACGAGCCACCGCCACGCGGCGGCACCCAGTGGCCGAAGCACCCCGACCACTCACCAACCGCCCGCCGATGCGGCGACGCACAGCAGCCGCAGCACCGGGGACCCCACCACGCCGCAACCGCCACCCACACACCAGCCACCGCCACGCGGCGGCACCCAGTGGCCGAGCCACCGCGGAGCCGCAACCCGCGCCAGCCACCAGCCGCTCGCCGTGCGGCGGCCGCCCAGTGAATCCGGCATTGCGTGGTGTGGAAATGCTTCCGCGGGTGCGGCGGCACCCACCGCCGAAACACCCCGGCCACCGGGCACCACCCGGGCTCACATCCCGGCCCACCGTCACGCCGGCATCGTGAACAGCACCACCGGCGCGCTGGTCGGCTGCTCCGAGCCGCCGGCTGGTTCGATCGTCACGGCGACCGTGCGCACCCCCGTCAGGCCCGCCAGCATCAGCGGCGCACCGGTCGTCCCGGCGTGTCCCATCACCCCGGCCGGGTGCGGGCCCGCCGCGTCGATCGTCCACGCCTGGTACGTCACCTCGGCGGGCTGGTCGGGCATTCCGGTCATAATCAGCATCGCCCGGTCCTGGCTTGGCGACATCACCATCCGCGCCTCGCCCGGGATGCCCGCGTCCGCGCCGTCCAGCGTCTGCACGTCGGGCGCCGCCAGCAGCTGCGTCACTGCCGCGTACTGCGCCTGCGCGGTCTCCAGCTGCCGGTCCGCCCGCACCGCGAGGACCCCGGCCACCGCGGCGACGGCGATCGCGATCACGGCCGCCGCCGCGAGAAAGCGTGTCGTCCAGCTACGGGAACCACGTGTCGGCGCCCGGCGGCCGGGTGGCTCCTGCCGGACCTCGCGCACGTCCCGCAGCACCCGGTCCCGCAGCGTCGCGGGCGGCGTCTCGGACACCGCGGCCCCGAGCCGGGCCGTCGTCGCGCGCAGTTCGGCCACCTCGCGCTCGCAGTCCGCGCACCCGGCGAGGTGCTCCTCGAACCGGCGCCGCTCCAGCTCGTCGAGTGCGTCCAGGGCGTACGCGCCGGTCAGCATGTGGACGTCCGGGTTCACCGCGTCACCCCCAGGCAGTCGCGCAGGCGGATCAGGCCGTCCCGCATCCTCGTCTTGACCGTCCCGAGTGGACTCTGCAGCAGGTCCGCGACCTCCGGGTAGGTGTGGCCGCCGTAGTAGGCCAGCATGATCGACTCGCGTTGCAGCTCGGTCAGCCCGTTCAGGCAGCGGCGCACCTGCTCCCGCTCCAGCCGGGCGGTGACCGCCTCCATCACCTCGTCGAACTCCCGCCCCGGCGCCATCGCACCGGCCCGCTGCTCGCGGTCGGTGCGCGCCTGCGCCGACCGCACCCGGTCGACCGCGCGGCGGTGCGCCAAGGTCAGCGACCAGTTCAGCACGCTGCCCTGCCCGCGGTCGTACCGCGCCGCGGTGCGCCACAGTTCGACCAGGACCTCCTGCGCGACCTCCTCGGACTGGGCCACGTCGCGCACCACCCGCCGCACCACACCGAACACCGGGCCGGCCACGACGTCGTAGAGCTGCTCGAACGCCGCCTCGCTCCCCCGCGCGACCTGAGCCATCAGGTCCTCGGGCGAGGGGCCCGCCTGCCCCGGCGCGGCCGGGCGCATCGCCCGGACCGGATCGTCCATCCCGTCATCCTCCCTCACACCGACGCCCTGTGTTCGGCGCCGAAACGGGACCGGATGGGCCGGATCACTGGTTGGATTCGGGGATGAGCTTCTACGTGCGCGCCCGCTTCGACGTCCACGACCACCACGGGTTCGAGGAGGTCGCCCGCGCGCTGCGCGACCAGGCCGCGAGCGAGCCGGGCACGCTGACCTACCGCTGGTTCTCCGGTGAGCCGGGCAGCTACGTCGTCATCGAGGAGTACACCGACGTGGACGCCGCCTTCGCGCACAACGACCGCGGAGCGGCCCTGCTCGAGCGCGGCGGCGAGTGCGCGGACATGGTGGAAGCGGAGATCTACGGCGACATCAACGACGAGCTGTGGGACTGGGTGGCGGCGAACCCGGTGTTCACCGCCTACCCCGAGGTCTTCGCTCAGCCGGACTGACGCGCCAGCCGCAGCCGCCGGTGCGCGGCCATCCGCACCGGCGCGTTGGCGGCCCCGTAGCCGCGGTAGCCGCCGATGCGCTGGACCACCTCGAAGAACACCCGCGAACCCAGAACCTCGGTGTAGAAGTGCAGGAACTCACCGTGCTCGTCGCGGTCGTAGAGCACCGAGTACTCGCGCAGGGCGGCGAGCAGGTCCGGCGGCGGGGCCAGCCGGGCGTCCAGGTCGTCGTAGTAGTTGGCCGGGATCTCCAGCAACGGCGCGCCGGCCGCGTGCATCGCCTTGGCCGTGGCCAGCACGTCGTCGCTGGTGAAGGCGATGTGCTGCGGGTCGGGCACGCCGGGCGCCCACTCGCCGCGGCGCAGCAGCGCCACGTTCAGCGCGATCCGCACCGTGTTGGCCGGGTTGGTGACCGCCCGGCTGCGGATCAGGCCGAACGGCGCGGCGAACTCGGTCGGCATCTCCGGGTGCAGCCCGAGCACCGTGCGGTAGAACAACGCGGCCTCGTCGAAGTTGTCGAACGGCTGGCTCAACGACACGTGGTCGGTGCCCAGCAACCCGGCGCCCGCGGCGGATGAACCGGTCGGCGTGAAGTCCGACAGCCAGCCGTCTCGGCAGAAGAACACCGCCGTGCCGTCCGGGGCGGCCACCGCGGACAGGTCCGCCTCCCCCGCTCGGTGCTCGCGGGGCAGCACCGGCGCGTGGAACGACTCCGCCCGCTCCGCCGAGCGCGCCGGGTCCGCGCTCTCCACCGCCAGCGCGCTGATCTCGGTGGGCCCGCCGGTCGCGTTGAGCAGCACCCGCGCCTCGCCCTGGGCCCACAGCTGCACGGGCTTCGACCGGTGCTGCCCGGTGTGCGCGAAGCCCATCGCGGTCAGCGCCGCGGCCAGCTGCGGGCCGGTGGTCTCGTCCACGGCCACCTCGGTGAACGCGTGCCCGGTCAGTTCCGGCGCGGCGATCGCCGGTTCCCCGAGCGACTCCTCCAGCCCGAGCAGCGACCGCATCGCGTCGACCGCCGCGCGACGGGGATCGGCCTGCCGGAACACGTCGTTGAAGACCTCCAGCGACAGCGGCCCGGAGTAGCCGGTGGCGAGCACGTGCCCGACGAACGCGGTCAGATCGAAGGCGCCCTGCCCGGGGAACAGCCGGTGGTGCCTGCTCCACTGCAGGACGTCCATGTGCAGCCGGGGCGCGTCGGCCAGCTGCAGGAAGAAGATCTTCTCGCCCGGGATCGTCCGGATCAGCGCGAGGTCGCTGCCGCGGGAGAGCACGTGGAAGCTGTCCAGGCACAGGCCGACCGCCGGGTGGTCGGCGCGCCGCACGATCCGCCACGAGTGGTCGTAGGTGTCGACGAACCGGCCCCACGCCAGCGCCTCGTACGCAACGCGCATACCGCGCTGAGCAGCTCGTACACCGAGTGTATGCAATTGTTCGGCGGCGAGATCGTCGTCGTCGACGGCGTCCGGCGACACCGAGGAGCACACCAGCATCGTGTCGGCGCCGAGCTGCTCCATCACGTCGAACTTCCGCTCGGCGCGGCGCAGGTTCGCCTCGAACACCGGCGGCGGCACCGCCTCGAAGTCCCGGAACGGCTGGTACAGGTCCACCGACAGCCCGAGGTCGTCGCAGCGGCGCCGGACCTCGGCCGGCGACAGCGGCGAGACGACCAGATCGTTCTCGAAGATCTCGACGCCGTCGAAGCCGGCGGCCGCCGCCGCGGTCAGCTTGTCTTCGAGCGTGCCGGACAGGCACACGGTCGCGATCCCTCGCCTCATGGCCGGGGCTCCTCTCGCACGGGCCGGTGTTGGTCGAACCAGTCGGTGAGTCCTACGGTGCGCATATGCCGACCGAAAGCGCCGAACGCCTGCGCGACGCCGAGCGCACCCGCGCCGAGATCCTCGACGTGGCGACCCGCGAGTTCGCCGACCAGGGCTACGCCGGGGCGCGGGTCAACGAGATCGCCGCGAAGACCCGCACCACCAAGCGGATGCTCTACTACTACTTCGGCAGCAAGGAAGGCCTCTACATCGCGGTGCTCGAACGCGCCTACTCCGGCATCCGCGCCCGCGAGCAGGAACTCGACGTCGACCACCTCGACCCGGTCGAGGCGCTGCGACAGCTCGCCGAGCTGACCTTCGACCACCACGAGTCGCACCCGGACTTCATCCGGCTGGTGAGCATCGAGAACATCCACAACGCCGAGCACATCGGCCGTTCCGAGGTGCTCTCGACGCTCGCCAACCCCGCGCTGGACGTGCTGACCCGCATCCTGGAACGCGGCCGGGCCGCCGGCGCGTTCCGGGAGGACGTCGACGCGCTGGACGTGCACATGATGATCAGCGCGTTCTGCATCTTCCGCACCGCCAACCGGCACACGTTCAACGCCATCTTCAAGCGCGACATGCTCGACCCCGGCCGGCGCGAGCACTACCGCAAGATGCTCGGCGACCTGCTGGTCGAGTACCTGACCGCGCACTGAGCGTTTCGTCCCCTTCTCCGGGTTGACAAGCCTCGTCCGGCTAACTCACCATCTGGTACGTAACCAGACGGTACATTAACCCGGTCCGCAACGGAGCGACAGGAGCGTGGACGTGGTCGAGCACGGAAAGCCCCGCAAGGCAGCGGTGGCCGCCTGGGTCGGAAGCGCGTTGGAGTACTACGACTTCTTCATCTACGGCACGGCCGCCGCACTCGTCTTCGGCAAGATCTTCTTCCCCAGCTCGGACCCGGCGGCAGGCACGCTGCTGGCGCTGGCCACGTTCGGGGTCGGCTACGTCGCCCGTCCGATCGGCGCGTTCATCCTGGGCCACATCGGCGACCGGTTCGGCCGCAAGAAGGTCCTGGTCTTCACCGTGCTGCTGATGGGCGCCTCGACGTTCCTGGTCGGCTGCCTGCCGACGTACGAGCAGGTCGGCGTGCTCGCCCCGGTGCTGCTGGTGGTCCTGCGCCTGCTGCAGGGGCTGTCCGCGGCCGGTGAGCAGGCCGGGGCGAACTCGATGTCGCTCGAACACGCGCCGGAGAACCGCCGCTCGTACTACACGAGCTGGACGCTGTCCGGCACGCAGGCGGGGCAGATCCTGGCGACCGCGGTGTTCCTGCCGGTCGCCGCGATGCCGACGGCCGCGCTGCAGAGCTGGGGCTGGCGGTTGCCGTTCTGGGCCAGCGCGCTGGTCGTCGTCGCCGCGTTCGTCATCCGGCGCAAGCTGGACGAGACGCCGGTCTTCGAGCGCGAGGTGGCCGGCAAGGGGCAGGCTAAGCTGCCGGTCGCGGTGCTGTTCCGCGACCACTGGGCCGACGTCCTGCGGGTCGTGTTCGCGGCCGTGATCGCCGCGGTCAGCACCATCTTCACCGTCTACGCGCTGTCCTACGCGGTCAACTCCGCCGGCCTGGAGCGCACCCCGATGCTGTGGGTCGGCGTGCTCGCCAACGTCGTCGCGCTCGGCGCGATCCCGCTGTGGGCGATGCTGGCCGACAAGGTCGGGCGCAAACCGGTGTTCATCGGCGGGTCGCTGGGCTGCGGGGTGCTGATCTTCGCCTACCTCGGCGCGATCGCTTCGGGCAACTACGTGCTCGTGTTCGTCGTGGGCATCCTGATGTTCGGCGTCGTCTACAGCGCGACGAACGCGGTGTGGCCGGCGTTCTACGGCGAGATGTTCCCGGCGCGGGTGCGGCTGTCCGGCATGGCGATCGGCACGCAGATCGGGTTCGCGATCGCCGGGTTCACGCCGACGATCGCCGCCGCCATCGCCGGCGACAAGAGCGCGAACTGGGTGGGCGTCGCGATCTTCACCGCTGGCCTGTGCCTGGTGAACGTGATCGCGGTGCTGACCGGCCGGGACAACTACCGGGTCCCGACCGCCGACCTGGGCCGCAAGGACGCCGACGGCGGACGGGTACCGGTGGCCTCCCCGGGCGGGGCCCCCGCCTAGCGGGTGCGGGCGGCGTCGGCGGAGCGGCTCGGGAAGCCTGCGCGGTGCGGGCCGCCTCCGTCGACCGGCAGGACCGCGCCCGACACCCACCGGGCGCGGTCGCTGGCCAGGAACAACGCGGCGTACGCGATGTCCCACCCGGTGCCCTCCGTCTGCAGCGCCACGCCCTTCGCCCGCAGCTCCCGCATCTCCTCGGGCAGGTCGCGCGCCGCCATCGAGGACCAGATCGCGCCGACCCGCACGCAGTTGACCCGGATCCCCCGCGGTCCGAGCGTCGAGGCGGCGCCCTGCGTGAAGTGCTCCACACCGGCCTTGCCGATGCCGTACACCGTGCCGGGCCCGGCCGCGGTGACCGCCGCGGACGAGATGTTCACGACCGCCCCGCCGCCGGTCATCGCTTCCGCCGCGTGGCGCGTCATCATCCAGGCGGTCTTGAGGTTGAGCGCGATCAGCTCGTCCCACCGTTCCGGCGTGACGTCGAAGACCCCGGCGCGATCTCCCGAGGCGGCGCTGTTGACCAGCGCGTCCACGCCGCCGAACTCCTCGGCGGTGGCGGCGACGGCGTGCTCGCAGTCCTCGTCCCGGGTCAGGTCGGCCTGGATGAAGATCGCCTCGCCGCCGTCGGCCTCGATGTCGGCCACTGTCCGCTTGCCCGCGGCCGGGTCGCGGTCCAGCACCGCGACGCGGGCGCCCTGCGCGGCGAACAGTCGGCTCACCGCGTAGCCGACGCCGCCCGCCGAACCGGACAGCCCGCCGCCGCTGACGATCGCGCGGCGGCCGGCCATCCACAGTGGACCCGCCGCGGCCAGTGGGTCACCGGTCATCGTCGTCTCCCGGGTACGTCAGGTCGATCACCTGCTCGGGCACGCCGAGCGACTGGTGCAGGATGCCGCGCATGATCGGCTCCGGCGCCAGGCAGTCCGCGCACGCGGCCGGATCGGCCACCGAGATCCGCACCGCCACCCGGCCGCCCTCCTCGGCGACGTCGAGGGCGTAGCCGTCCGCGGCGAGCGTCGTGCGCATCGCCGCCAGGCCGGTCTGGTCGATCATGTCGTTCCCTCCACCGCCACCGCGTTCCCGGACCATTCGCCGAACACTCGCACCACCATCGACATCGCCGCGTTGCGGGAACCCGCCACGACCACCGGGACGTGCCGCGGCGACGGCAGGAACCGCTGGAACTCGTCGTCGCCGTCAGTGGACTCGGACGCGCCCCGCACGTGCTTCTCACCCGCGCTCTTGCCGGCACGCCGCAGATCCCGACCGGTGCGTCCGACGTGTTCGATCATCCACGCCTGCACGTCCTGTTTGGACATCCCGTTCTTGGCGAGCAGCTGGGCGTGTTCCGGCCCGAGCACCAGCCCGTAGGAGGCCTCGCGGAAGATCAGCGCGCCGGTGCGGGACATCGTGTCGGCCAGGTCCCACAGCACCTGCTCGTGGTCCTGCGTGTGCCGGTTGTCGACGTACTCGACGGTGCGCAGCAGCATCGCGGTGACCGCGCTGACCCCGTCCCCGAGCCCGGCCGACACCGACAGCGGCTCCCACGGGCTTTCCTCCTCGTTCTCGCCGAAGCAGATCTGCCACCGGCCCGGCAGCCCCTGGGTCGCCTGTTCGAGGACGTGCGGGTGGATGCCGAAGGCGTTGCGCACCATCAGGCCGATCGCGCGCGGCACTGTCGCGTTCGGACGGAAGCCGGGCCCGAACACGCCGCCGGTGCTGTTGAACCCGAGCTCCTGGCGCACCGGCCCGTTGACGACGAGCATCGGCGACGGGCCGCTGGTGCTCTGCCAGCCGCCGCCGCGGGCGGCGCGGTCCAGCATCAGCGCGTCCCACGCGGCCAGCACGACCGGGAAGTACTCGGGACGGCACCCGGCCATCGCCGCGCTGATCGCGGCCTGCTCGACGGTGCACTCGCGGTCCAGCTGCTCGACGCGGCCGATCACCTCCTCCGGAGCGCGGCTCGTGCGCGCCAGGAACTCATCGACCAATGGGCGCGACGCGGGCACCACCGGGAGCCCGTCGGTCCAGCCCTGCTCGTAGCAGTACTCGATCGCCTCCTGGGCGACGACGGGATCGGGCGCGGTCACGACGCCACCGAGGTCAGGATCGCGACGACGTCGTCGAGCGCCTCCTCGGCGCGCTTGCGGACCTCGTCCGGCCCGAGCACCGCCACCGGGTGCGGCGTGACGACGTAGCGGTAACCGGTCGCGTCACGCATCCCGGCCATCGCGTCGGCCGTCACGATGAACGCGTCGCTGCAGATCACCGCCGCCGGGATGCCGTGGCGTTCGAACGCGATCCCGTCCGCGACCGCGGAAGCGCTGCACGAGCCGCAGTCGCCGACGCCGGTGATCACCGCGTCGCAGGTCCGGGCCAGCTCCGCCAGCTGCTCCTCGGGGATCGGCATGGCGAACGCGGTTTTGGTGCGGGCGACCACCCCGGCCGCGCCGTGCCGCTCGACGAGCAGCCTGCCCAGTTCGGCGAGGAACGGCGCCGCGTTCTTCTTGGTGTTCTCCAGCAGCCCGATCGTCGCGCCGGCCAGCTTGAGCCGGTTCGGCGTGAGCACCGCGGCGCCCTGTGCGACGGCGCGCCGTCCGCCCGTCGGATCGAGTATGGCCTCAACCATCGGTGCGACTCCTTGTCTTCCGTGGGGCGGTGACCCCGCTTGCCGGTTCCGCGGCCGTGATCGGTAATGGCCTGACGCGTCACCGGAAGAAGGGACCTCCGCCTTGCCAGCCGATCTCTGCGGCAGCGCCGTGATCAACGCCCGCATCGACCGCCTCCCCGGCTGGGGACTGCCGAAGGCCGCGTTCGCGATCCTCGGCATCGCGTACTTCGTCGACATCTATGACGTTTCGATCGTGGGCTACTCGCTGCCCGTGCTGAAAGAGCACTTCCACCTGACGGCAACCCAGGTGACGGTCATGCTGACCGGAAATCTCGTGGCCACCGCGCTCGGCGCGATCCTGTTCGGGTTCCTCGGCGACATCCTGGGCAGGCAACGGTCGTTCTTCCTCGGCCTCGGCGCGTTGACCGTCACCGCGCTGCTGACCGCGATCGCCTGGGACACCCCGTCGCTGCTGGTGTTCCGCGTGCTGTCGGGGTTCGCCACCGGCGGCGGGATCGCGGTGGTGACCGCGCTGGTGCAGGAGTTCTCCCCGGCCGCGCGGCGCGGGAAGTACCTCGCCTACAACGTGTTCTGGTCCGGAGTGGCCGCGGTGGCCGCCGCGTTCCTGTCGACCGCGCTGGTGCCGGTGGCGAACGTCGGGTGGCGGATCCTGTTCGGCGTCGGGGCGGTCGCGCTGGTGCTGATGTTCTTCACCCGGGAGCCGATCATCCCGGAGTCGCCGCGCTGGCTGGCCACCCGCGGGCGGCTGGACGAGGCCGACCGCATCACGACCGCGCTGGAGCGCCGGGTGGCGGCGGCCGGGCACGCGCTGCCCGCGGTCCCGGACGTGCCGCCGGAGACCGAGGGCGAGAAGTTCCCGCTGCGCCTGTTGTTCCGCCCGCCCTACCTGCAGCGACTGCTGGTGGTGATCGGGTTCTGGTTCGGGGTGCAGTGGTCGGTGCGGGCGACGATCACGTTCCAGCCGACGATCCTCACCGAGTTCGGGCTGTCCCTGTCGAGCGGGACGATGCTGCTGGCGATCGGGACGCTGGCCGGGGTCGCGACCTACTGCGTCATGCCGTTCGTGATCGACCGGGTGGAGCGCAAGAAGCTGATCGTGCTGGGCCTGGCTCTGGCGACGCTGAGCCCGCTGCTGGTCACGGTCACCTCCGGCCACCCAGCCGCGGTGGTGCTCGGGTCGGTGCTGACGCAGGTCGCGGGGCCGATCCTGTTCGTGCCCGGCTTCTCCTACGCGGCGGAGGTGTTCCCGACGCACGCCCGCGCGAGCGGTGGTTCGCTGGCCGGCGGGCTGGGCCAGACCGGCGGGGTGCTGCAGTCGGTCGTGCTGGTGGCGGTCGCCGCGGCGGGCCCGCACGTGTCGATGCTGGTGCTCGCCGCCGGGTACGTGTTCGCCGCGCTGATCATCTTCTACCTGGCCATCCCGACGACGGGCCGTTCCCTGACGGCGATCAGCGCCGGGCGGGACTCGGCGGAGCGGGTGCGGGCATGATCGGGGCGTGCGCCTGGAGACCGACCGGCTGATCCTGCGGCCCCTCACGCCCGCCGACGCGGACCTCGTGGCCGACCTGAACAGCGACCCCGAGGTCATGCGTTACCTGGGCGACGCCGCCGCCGGGGACGTGGCCGGGCGGGAGGGGTACTTCGCGGCGGTCGAGAAGGCGAGCGGCGAGTTCACCGGCTGGTTCGAGTTCCGCCCGCTCGGCGGCGGCGAGGTGGAACTCGGCTACCGGTTGCGGCGGCGGTTCTGGGGCCGCGGCTACGCGACCGAGGGCGCGCGGGCGCTGATCGCCCGGGGGTTCGCCGAGGGCGGGGTCGAGCGGGTCGTGGCGTTCACCATGGCCGTGAACACCGGGTCGCGGCGGGTGATGGAGAAGTCCGGTTTGCGGTACGTGCGCACGTTCCACGACGACTGGCCGGACCCGCTTCCGGGGGCCGAACACGGTGACGTCGAGTACGCTCTGGCCAAGGACGATTGGATACGACAGCACGGACTGCCATGACGACCGATCGCAATGTTCTGGGCGGCGAACTCGAGCCCTGCGGCACCGATCCGATGACGGGTTTCTACCGGGACGGGTGCTGCACCACCGGTGACGACGACCTCGGCAGTCACACGGTGTGCACCGTGGTGACCAAGGAGTTCCTGGAGTACCAGCGCGGGGTCGGCAACGACCTGTCCACGCCGCGCCCGGAGTACGGCTTCCCCGGGTTGCAGCCCGGTGACCGCTGGTGCGTGGTGGCCGCGCGGTGGCTGCAGGCGTTCGAGGCGGGGGTGGCCGCGCCGGTGGTGCTGGCGTCCACGCACGAGCGGGCGCTGGACGTCGTGCCGTTGGAGGCGCTGCAGCGGCACGCGGTGGACGTGCCGGCGGACCCTAGTTCGCTGACCTGACGGAACGCCGCACGAGCAGGGCGGTCAGGGCGATCGACCCGAGCACGGCAGGCACCTCCAGCAGGAGGGAGTGCCGGTCGGCGAAGTCCGGTTCGATGAGGTCGCTGGTCAGGATCGGCACCGCGGTCCCGACGGGCACGCGGTCGCCGGGGTCGGTGCGGATGGTGAGGGTGCCGCTGCCGCAGGCGAGCGTGTGCACGAAGCCGTAGTGGTGGTAGCGGGCGCCGGTCTCGATCATGACGCGGTCGGTGACCGTGCACGTCTCGGCCTGGCCGAAGGCGCGGAGGGCGAGCCCGCGGCCGGCGACGGTCAGCGCGGCGAAGAGGAGTGCCGCGCTGATCAGGCCGGCGACGAGGGCCCACCACCGGCCGCTCGCTCGGCGGGCGGTGCCGAGCGCGAAGGCTGCGCCGCCGGCGAGTGCGAGCGCGATCGCGGCGAGGGTGCTGTGTGGTGGGAGGACGAAGAGGGCGGCCCCGAGGACGATCGCGGCGAGCCCGGCGGGCGCGACGTGGCGGCCGGTGCGGATGCCCAGCCTGTCCGTGATGTCGAGGACCATCGGCTGACTCTAGCCACATGTGGCGCGAAATCGGAGACCACATAAAGTGACCGCGTGCGTGGCGAGGGCTACTACGACCTGCTCGGGGTGGACCGGCGTGCCTCGACGTCGGAGATCAAGTCCGCGTACCGGCAGCGGGCGCGCTCCGCGCACCCGGACGCCGGTGGTTCGCCCGACGAGTTCCAGGCGTTGCGGCAGGCCTACGAGGTGCTGGTGGACCCGTTGCAGCGCGCGGCGTACGACCGGGCGCTGGATCGTGCGGCCGCGACCTCGTCGCCGGTGCGGGCGCGGCGGCCGGGGCGGAAGCTGGGTGAGGACCCGAGTTTCACGGCCGAGTTGCCGGTGCTGGACCCGGATGCGCTGGAGTGGTGGGACGCGGCTCGGGAGAAGGCGCGGACCGGGGACCGGGCGGCGCCTGGGCACGCTCCGGCGGCGTTGTTGCTGGCGTGGTTGCTGCTGGTGGTGCTGCCGATCATGGCGGGCGCGCTGGCTGTCGCGGTGTGGCTGGTGCTGGCGTCGGCGGTGGCGATCTGGTTGGTGCGGCAGCACCGGGAGATGGCGCGGGCCGAGCGCGCGGTGGATGACGAGTTCGGTGGCACGGTCGTGTTCGGCGCGCCCGGTTCGGAGCCGGACCAGTGGGGCGAGCGGTTGACGGCGGAGCTGCTGGAGCGGTACCTGACCCGGTTGCCGGGGGCGCGGATCTTCCATGGGCTGGCGTGGCCGGGTTCGGTGTTCGCCGACATCGATCATGCTGTGCTCGCGGGGCGGCGGCTGGTGTTGATCGAGTCGAAGACGTGGTTGCCCGGGCACTACGCGGCTGACGAGTACGGGGAGCTGTGGCGGGACAACCGTCGTTTCCGCGGCGGGGCGACGCAGCTGCCGGAGGCTCTTGACGCCTTCCGCGCGTTGTTGCCGGGCGCGGAGATCCGGGGCGCGTTGATCGTGTACCCGAGCCGGACGGGCGAGATCACCACCGACGAGGACTTCGACGTGCCCGCGCCGCCGATGACGCCGGACCAGTTCGTGCAGGTGATCGGCGACTGGCTGGCCGCCGAGCCGGCGCGCGTGGACGTGCGGCTGCTGCGCAAGGTGCGCGCACAGGTCGTCTAGGCCACGAGGTACGGCTCGAAGCAGTAGACGGCCGCGCGGTTGGGCCGCTCGGCGACGAAGGTGCCCTTGGACGGGATCGTGCGCACGAGCCCACGGTCGCGCAGGACTTTCGTCGCGTGGCGGCAGGTGCCGAGCGAGACACCGTACTGCCGGGCGAGCGTCTGTTCGGCCGGCAGCGGCGTGTTGACCGCGAGCTCCCCCGTCTCGATGCGACGGGCCAGGTCGTCGGCGACGAGGTCGTAGAGGTAGGCGGGGCCGGTGGCGGAGAGTTCTCTGTTCACCCCTCCACGGTAGCATAGAAAAGACAAAAAGTCGGCTCGGCGGGACCGTTGGTAGGCTGCGTCGCTGTGACGATGGAGGAGGCACTGGACGCCCGGCTGCGGGCGCTGGCAACGCGTGTCCGGCGGCTGCGGCGGGACCGGGACCTGAGCCAGGCCGACCTCGCGGACCGGGCCGGGGTGTCCCGCTCGGTGATCGCCGAACTCGAACGTTCGAGACTCGCGCAAGGCTCCCCACGCCCGACGCGCAACATCACGCTCGACACACTGTTCCGCCTGGCCGAGGCAATGGGAGTGCACCCGGCGGAACTGCTGGACGACCGGGACCGGTGAGCACCACCAAGAAACCGCCGGCCGGCAACGCAAGCCGGCAACGAA
>NZ_JBHZEN010000040.1:0-126070 GCF_050958625.1 Amycolatopsis sp. 3B14 | reverse complement strand
GGACCGCACGGTCAAGAACTCGATATCCTGTCCGCATGGCACGTCCGCGATCGTTCGACGAGCAGCAGGTGCTGAACGCCGTCCGTGATCAGTTCTGGGACGCCGGTTATGCGGCGACCTCGCTGGAAGACCTGATGCGGGTCAGCGGCCTCGGCAAGGGCAGCCTGTATGCGGCGTTCGGCGACAAGCGTCAGCTCTTCCTCCGGGCGCTGCGCGCCTACACCGACGACAACCACCGCCGTCTCCGGGAAGCCCTCGCCGAGGCGCCACGGGCCCTGGACGCACTGCGCATGCTCCTCGAAGCACCGGTCGACGACTCGGGCGGCATGCGGCGTGGCTGTCTGCTGGCCAACAGCACCAGCGAACTCGGTAACGCCGATCCGGAAGTCCTCGACTACGCCCACCGCGCCTACGAGACGTCCACCAAGCTGATCGGCGACTGCGTCGCCCGCGCCCAACGCGAGGGTGACCTGCCGGCCGAAGCGGATCCGATCGAACTGGCGCGGGCCCTCCTGGCCGCGCAACAAGGGCTCGTGTTCATGAGCCGGACCGGACTGGACACGGCCACGCTCACCGCCACGGCACACTCACTCGCGGCTCGGCTCCTGCCGGACCACTCCGGTGCCTGAACCGCCCGTTCGCGCTGTGTCTTGCAGCTGTAGCGGAGAATCCTGTGGGATGAGACTGCTCGACGAGCACCAGGGCCTGGTGCACGCGCCGCTGCCGCGGGTGCGCGATCTCGTGCTGCGCACTGCCTTCAGCACGTCAGCCACACCGTTGCGGGTCAGCAGGAACGAGTCCGAAGGGTGGATCGAAGCGCGTGGACAGTGGTGGTGGTGCGGGCGCGTCGAAGTGCACGAGCACGCCGCCGGGGCGCGGGTCGTCTACCGCACCTACAACGTGGCGACCGGGCTCGGCGCGCGGCTCGTGCCCGTCACCGTCGCGCGGGGGCATCGCGGGGCGGGCCCGCTGCGCGCGCTGCTCGCCGAGCTGGGGGAGCGGCTCGGCTGCCGCACCGAGCTGCTCTAGTTGCGCATCTGCTCACTCCGTCGGCGTGCCGATCCGGAGCCGGTTGCCGTCGGGGTCGCGCAGCTCGATCTCCCGCGCCCACGGAGCCTCCGCCACCGGCACCCCGAACGCGGCCGCGATCGCGTCCACATCACGCAACCGCAGGTACACCAACGTGTCCCGGCGCGCGTCCCCCGTGTGCTCCGACAAGAACAACCGCACGCCGCCCCGGGCGACCTCGACGAACGCGGGAAGTTCCGGTTCGAAGCGGTGCTCCCACTGTTTGCTGAAGCCCAGCCGCTCGTACCAGGCGACCGCCGCCGCGGCGTCTGCCACCCGCAGGATGGGGATGACTTCCTCGTCCACGTAGACCATCGTCGCAGAGCGCGGCGAGCCGTCAGCCCCCGTACGGCTTGGTGATGATCTCCAGCCGGTGCCCGTTCGGGTCGTTCCAGTACACGCCGCGGCCGCCGTCGTGGTGGTTGATGCGGCCCGGTTCGCGGCCGAACGGGTCCGCCCAGTACTCCAGCCCGCGTGAGGTGATCCGCTCGAAGATGCTGTCGAACTCCGCGTCGCTCACCAGGAAGGCGTAGTGCTGGGGGCGCACCGGCTCGTCGGTGCCGACCACGTCCAGCGACACCTCGTTCGAGGTCTGCACCACCAGGAACGGGCCGTACGGCACCGGGTCGGGCAGCCCGAGGATCTCCGTCAGGAACTTCGCCGTCGCCTCCCGGTCCCGGGCCTCGACGATCGTGTGGTTGAGCTGGACGGCCATGGCCTGCTCCTTTCCCCGCAGAACTGCTGCCTCCCACTGTAGGTCGCCGATAGGCTCGCGGGATGACCGTCGAACACAGCGCCGTGCTCGCCCTGCACTGGCAGGTCAACGTCATCAAACCGGAGGGCTTCTTCGGCGGCATGCTCGCCGCGCCCGTCGAGCGCAGCGGGGTCGTCGCCCGCGCGGTCCGGTTCCACGAGTGGGCCGCCGGCGCCGGCATCCCGGTCTACTTCACCCGCTTCACGATCCCCGAGGACGAGGGCAGGCTCGTGCGCAACACCGCGTTCATGACCGC
Organism: Amycolatopsis sp. 3B14; assembly: GCF_050958625.1. Lineage (NCBI taxonomy): Bacteria > Bacillati > Actinomycetota > Actinomycetes > Pseudonocardiales > Pseudonocardiaceae > Amycolatopsis > Amycolatopsis sp. 3B14. The sequence continues at coordinate 123,992 of NZ_JBHZEN010000040.1, read as the reverse complement.
CGTCGGCCAAGCACAGGAGCAGTTCCGGCCCGACGCGGCTGGCACCCAGCTCATCCCCGAGATGACCCACCTCGCCAAGCCCGACCGCGTCGCCGACAACCAGAAACTCTCCGGGCTCGCCGGCAACGACCTCGCTGCCCGCCTCGGCGACGCCGGCATCACCACGCTGTACGTCACCGGCGTGGCCACCAACCTGACCGTCGAGCAGACCGCCCGCCACGCCACCGACCTCGGGTTCGTCGTCCACCCGGTGAGCGACTGCGTGGCCGCCGCCGACGAGACCGTGCACCTGGCCTCACTGGCCAACCTCGACCTCGCCACCGCAGGCTGCCGCACCGCCGCCGAGATCACCGCCGGCTAACGCTGTCACGTTCACCGCCGCCGCCTCGTCCGGGAAACGATCACTGATTTCCCGGGGAGGGACCCATGGTCGAGGTGACGATCATCGGCGGCGGGATCGGCGGGCTCACGGCCGCCATCGCCGCGGCGGAAGGCGGCGCGCGCGTCGTGCTGCACGAGGCGCACCGCGAACTCGGCGGACGCGGGCGCACAGCCGCGCCGCCCTACCGCGTCAACGAGGGCCCGCACGCGTTCTACCGGGGCGGCCCGCACTGGAAGTGGCTCGACCGGCGCCACCTGCTCCGCCCGCTCGCGCCCATCCCGCCCGCCGAGGGGCTGCGGCTGCGCTACCACCACGAGGGCGGGCTGCGGCGGCTACCTCCGTTGGGGATGCTCCGGCAGGTGCTCCGCCGGAAAGTGCCGTCCGACCAGGACTTCTTCACCTGGGCGAGCGCGCTGGCGGGCGAGCGCACCACCCGGATCGCCGCGAACTACGTGGCCGTGGCGACGTTCCACCACGACCCCGGATCGCTGTCCGCGGCCTTCACCCAGGAGCGGCTGCACCGGGCCGGGAAGTTCCCGCCCGAAGCGCACTACCCGCGCGGCGGCTGGGGCGCGGTCCTGGACCGGATGGGCGCGCTGGCGGCCGAACTCGGCGTGAAGATCGAAACCGGCTCCCGCGTCGACACCCTGCCCAGCGGCGGCCCGGTGATCGTGGCGACCTCGCTCGACGCCGCCCGCACCCTGCTCGGCGACCACGGCCTGCGCTGGCCGAGCGGGCGGACGACCCTGGTCGACGTGGCGGTCCGGACCAGGCGGGGCGACGCGTTCGCGGTGTCGGACCTGGACGCGCCGGGCTGGGTGGAGCGGTTCACCGCGCAGGACCGCACGCTCGCGCCCGAGGGGGAGCAGTTGATCCAGGCGCAGATCCCGATCGCGCCCGGCGAGGGCAAGTCCGACGGGCTCGCCAGGGCGCACCACCTGCTCGACCTCGGCTACCCCGGCTGGCGTGAGCGGACCACCTGGACGCGCACCGCCATGGCCGCGGGGCGCACCGGCGCGGTCGACCCGCCGGGGACGAGCTGGCGCGACCGGCCCGCGATCGCGCGCGGCGACGGGGTGTTCCTGGTGGGGGACCAGGTCGCGGCGCCGGGGGTGCTCAGCGAGGTGTCGTTCACCAGCGCGCTGCGGGCGGTGCGGCTGGCGCTGGGGGAGTGAGGGTCAGAACTCGTCGCCGCTGGACAGTTCCTTCTCGAACGCGTCCGCCTGCGCGACGACCGACAGCAGCGGCCGCTCGAACTCCTCCCGCAGGTGCAGCGACGTCAGCGGCACGGTGTGCTTGATCAGCGCCACCCCGTCCACGATCGCGGCGCCACCGACCGACGAGCCGCCTGCCAGTTCGAGCAGGCGGCGCAGGTCGATCTTGTCGGCCCAGCCCACGGCCGACGAGATCTCGGCCCACTCGGCGCCGTCGACGTCGGGCAGGTGGTGCACGGTGACCTGCTGGGTGCGGCCGCCGTCGGTGTCCAGGCGGAAGCGCAGCCAGTGCTCGCTCTCCTCCAGCACCTCGTACCGGATGCGTACGTAGTTGATGACGTCCGTCCAGATGGTCACGGGCGCCAGCTTAGCCAGAAGGCTCAGCTCTTGTGCGCGCGCGCCGCGGCGAAGCAGTACACGCCGAACGCCGCCAGCCCGATCGCCACCACGGCCAGCAGCACGACGCCGTAGGGCTGGGCCGCGAGCGTGCGGAGCGCTTTGTCGACCCCGCCCGCCTGGCCGGCGTCCGAGTGCAGCGCGGCGTACCCGAGCAGGCCGCCGATGATCGCGTACACCACGCCCTTGGCGACGTACCCGGCCGAGCCGAGCCACTCGACCGACCTGCGGGTGCCGGTCGGCAGGTCCGGCAGGTCCAGGTCCTCGAGGAAGCTGCGCTTGAACCCCTTGACCGCCGCGGCGACGCCGACCGCGACCACCGCCGCGCCGGCGACTGCCACGAGCGCCTGCCCGGCGGGCAGCTGGAGCAGCCGCGCGGTGAACTCCTGCTGCGGCTGGTTGCCGCCGGCCGAGCCGCTGCCCGTCGCGAGCCGGATCGCGGTGTAGGCCAGGGCCAGGACCACGACACCCCGCGCCGCGGACCCGACGCGCTTGCGCATCCGCTTGCCGCGCTTGGGCACCCAGGTGTAGCCGCGGGCGGCCATCATGAACTGCCACCCCCCGAACGCGATCAGCCCGATCGCCAGCAGCCACAGCACCACCTGGCCGGCCGCGGTGGACCCGACCTCCTGCAGCGCGCCCTTCTGGTCGGCCTCCTTGCCGCCGTCCCCCGAGGCGACGCGGAGCGCCAGGTAGGCGACCACCAGGTGGACCAGACCCCAGCAGACCATGCCCGCGCGCCCGGCGGCCTGTGCCGCGGAACGGCCGCGCACCCGCGTGGCCAAACCGGCGTTGCTCGTCATCCGGTGCACCTCCTCCTCGCTCGATCGGGTGTACCCCGGAGGTGTCGCGGTTAAGCCGGGCGCAACACCGCGAGAGCGGCGGCGAGCACGAGCGCGCCGGGCACGAGCAGGCCGAGCGTGCCGCTGCTGAAGGCGATCGCGGTGACCAGGACCGCCGCGGCCGCGACCGCCGGGACCTTCGAGCGCGTGTACCAGGCCAGCGCGCCCAGCCCGAGCGCGGCGGTGACCGGGTCGACGGCCTCGGCCGACGCGCCGAACAGGTAGGCGGCCAGGGTGAGGCACACCAGGCAGGCGGCCGTCGCGACGCGCCGCCCCGGCCCGAGGCGGAAGCCGGCCCACACCCCGGCCACGGCGCCGAGCACCGCGAGCGGGGCGCCCAGCGCGGTGGTCAGGAACTGCGCGTCGGTCGCCTTCGCCAGCGCGGTGACCGCGGTGCTGAGCAGGATCACCGCGGCCCCGGCGCCGAGCACCAGCGCGATCCGGAGCGGCGGCAGCCTGTCCCGCGCGGCGAACCAGCCGAGCGCGCCCAGGAACGCCAGGGCGACGACCACCTGCCACGGCGTGCCCCACTCCCACACCGGCTCCGGACGGTAGGGGGCGTAGGCGTACCGGGTCTGCACCAGCGGGTCGTCGCCGGCCGGCGCGTAGGCGAACCAGGCGCCGTGTTCGGTGAGATCCCACGCGGCGGCGCCGAGCAGCAGGAAACCCAGCAGCGCCAACGGAAACCACGCCGAACGTCGATCCCCAGACATGGGGCCGCAGGCTACCCGCCCGCGGGACGGGAACCCCCGCGGCCTCTCGAGGAACGCGGTGGTGTGCGGGGGCGTGGGTGGCCCGGACTCGCGGTCGCTTCCGGCGGGCTGTGCGTACTTCCTCGGGGTTGCCGCCGTGGCGGCCAGGTGCTCGAACCGCCCCGGCACGATCCCTGACACCGCGGGGGTGACCCGAAGCTCACCCGTCGCGGACGAGGACCGCGGATCGCGTGGCGGCGACAGTGGGGGAGTGCGTGCCGACGTGGGAGGCCCGATATGTGTCGCTGGCTGGCGTATTCCGGTTCGCCCGTGCGCCTCGACGAGCTCCTCTACAAGCCCGCGAACTCGCTCGTCCTGCAGAGCAAGCACTCGCGCCTTGGTGCGGAAACCACCAACGGGGACGGGTTCGGTGTCGGGTGGTACGGCAACGTGCCGACTCCGGGGGTGTTCCTGAGCACCGAACCCGCCTGGAACGACCGCAACCTCCGCGAGATCGCGGCGCAGCTCGAATCCGGGCACGTGTTCGCGCACATCCGCGCATCGACCGGATCGGCGGTGCAGAAGACGAACTGCCATCCGTTCCGCCACGGCCGCTGGCTGTGGATGCACAACGGGCTCATCGCCGGGTTTCCCGCCGTGCGACGCGAGCTCACCCTGGCCGTCGACCCGCTGGTCTTCCCGGAGATCCAGGGGTCCACGGACTCGGAGATCCTGTTCTACCTCGCCGTGACCTTCGGCCTGGAGGACGATCCGGTCGCCGCGGTGGCCCGGGCGGTCGGACTGGTCGAGGAGGTGGGCCGGCGCCACTCGGTGGTGAACCCGATCCAGATGACGGTCGCCACGACCGACGGGGAAACCACGTGGGCGTTCCGGTATTCCAGCGAGGCCCGGTCGAGGTCGCTGTTCCACAGCGTCGACGTGTCCACGCTCCGGCACCAGTATCCGGACAACCCGGCGCTGCACGTGCTGTCCGACGACGCGCGGCTCGTGGTGTCCGAGCCGCTGGGCGACCTGCGTGGGGCGTGGCGGGAAGTGCCCGAATCCACCTGCATCGTCGTCCACGGCGGCCGCGAAGAGCTGCGCCCGTTCACCCCGGTGGCCCCTGCGGCAGCGGCCGCGGACAGCGTCCGTTGAGCGGGCACTCGCGGCCGGTGCGGACGCGGGCCCGGGCGCGTGGCCGGCGTCAGCCGACCGCCACCCCGAGCACCTCGAGGAACGCGGCGGCCGCGGGGGTCAGCCCGGCCGTGCTCCACACCAGGTGCTCGATCCGCGCGGGGGCGTCGGTGACGGGCACGGTGGCCACGCCCGCCAGGGCGGGCGCGTAGGTCGACGGCAGCATCGCCACACCGAGGCCTTCCCGCACGAGGCCGGCCATCAGGTCCGCTGTCGTCACCTCGAAGGCCACGTTCCGGGTCAGTCCCGCGGCGGCGAAGGCCTGGTCGGACTGGGTGCGGCCGGGGGAGCCTTCCGGAAAGTCGACGAACTCCTCGCCGGCCAGGGTGCGCAGGTCGGTCTCGGCGCGGGCGGCCAGCGGGTGCTCCGGCGCGACGATGGCGACGTGCCGGTCCCGCGCCAGTTCGTGCGCCCGCACGCCCTCGGGCCGCGCCGTGAGCGGCAGGCCGAGGAACGCCAGGTCGAGCGCGCCCTGCCGGACCTGCTCGACCAGTTCGTGGCTGGCCGCCATCCGCAGGCGGACCCGCACCTGCGGGTAGCGCCGCCGGAACTGGTGCAGCGCGGCGGGCAGGTCGACCGCCGCGACCGTCGGGATCACCCCGACGCTCAGCCGCCCGCGCACCTCGCCGACCGCGGCCGCCACCTCCGCCGCCGCACGCTCGGCGAAGTCCAGGCATTGCCGCGCCGCGGGCAGGAAAGCCGCGCCCGCCGCGGTCAGCCGTACCCGGCGGCTGGTGCGGTCGAACAGGCGCGCACCCAGTTCCCGTTCCAGGCGGGCGATCTGGTGGCTGAGCGCCGACTGCACCACGAGGCACCGTTGCGCCGCGCGGGTGAAGCTGCCCGTTTCGGCCACCGCGACGACGTAGCGCATCTGCTGAAGTTCCACGGATCTATCGTGCCTCACGATGGATCACTTGACGAACATGTGTTGGACTCATCGATCGGCGACGCCAAGACTGGAATCGTGAAACTCCGCGATACCGCACTGGCCGCCTTCGCGCCCGTGGTCTGGGGCTCGACCTACGTCGTCACCACCGAACTGCTGCCGCCCGCGCACCCGATGTTCGCGGGCCTGCTCCGGGCGCTGCCCGCGGGCCTGATCGCCCTCGCCGTCACCCGGACGCTGCCGCGCGGCGCCTGGTGGTGGAAGGCCGCCGCGCTCGGCGTGCTCAACATCGGCCTGTTCTTCCCGCTGCTGTTCGTCGCCGCCGAACGGCTCCCCGGCGGGGTCGCGGCGACCCTGGGCGCGACGCAGCCGCTGGTCGTGGCCGTGCTCGCCGTCGCGGTGCTGCGGGAAAGCCCGTCGGCGTGGCGGTTCGCCTGGGGCGTGACCGGCGTCGTCGGGGTGGGCCTGGTCGTGCTCGGCCCGGCCGCCGGCTTCGACGTGGCCGGGGTCCTGGCCGGCCTGGGCGGTGCGGCGACCATGGCGCTGGGCGTCACGCTCACCAAGAAGTGGGGCCGCCCCGCCGGTGTCGGCCCGACCGCGTTCGCCGCCTGGCAGCTCACCGCGGGCGGGCTGTTCCTGGTGCCGGTGACGTTCCTGGTCGAGGGCGCGCCGCCCGCGGTCGACCTGCCCGCCGTGCTCGGCTACCTGTGGCTCGGGCTCGTCGGCGGGCTGCTGGCGTACGTGCTGTGGTTCCGCGGGATCACCCGGCTGCCGGTCACCTCGGTCGCGGTGCTCGCCCTGCTGTCGCCGATGGTCGCCGCGCTGCTCGGGGTCGTCGTCCTGGGGCAGACGCTCGGGGCGGTCCAGCTGACCGGCTTCGCGCTCGCCCTAGCGGCCATCGTCGCCGGGCAACGGCCTGCCGCGCCGCTGCGACCGGTGAAGACGGGTGTCCGATGAGGACCGCGGCCGGCGGTCACGGGCGGGAGTGCAGGTCCGCCAGCACGGCCGCGGCCGCGCGGCGGCCGGACACCAGCGCGCCCTGGATGGAGCTGGTGTCCCGGTGGTCGCCGCACACGTAGCGGCCCGGCGCGAGCCGCACCGGCTGCCGTAGCGGGTGGCCGGCCGGCATGACCGGCAGCGCCCGCGCGATCGCGTAGGTCTCCACCAGCTCCCAGTCCGTCGTCGACGTGTCGTAGACCTGCGCGAGGGTGGTGCGCACGTGCGGCTCCAGCTCGTTGCCGGTGTCGCAGCGTTCCGGCACCGACGCGGCGACCAGCGTCTGCCCCGGCGGCGCGTACCCCGGGGCGACGGCGCTGATCACCGCGGTGTTGACCAGCAGCTCGCCGCTGTCGGTGAGCAGCGTCGGCTGCCGCAGCGGCGGGCGGCCGCTCGTCCGGTAGTAGTAGGTCGTCACCGCGTGCCAGTCCGGCTCGGGCACGCCCAGCAGGACCTCGGGCGCGGCCACCACGACCGCCTTCGCTCGCACCTCGCCGCGGTCGGTTGTGACGCCGTCGCCGGAGATCCCGGTCACCCGCACTCCACATCGGACGGTCCCGGGCATCAGGTCGCGGGCGAGCAGGTGCGGCAGCGCGCCCATCCCGGACGCGGGCAACGCGCCACCGCCACGCAGGAAGCTCCGCCACACCAGGTGGAAGGCCCGGGCGGAGGTCCGCAGTGGACGGTCCAGGAAGACCCCGGCGAGGAACGGCCGCATCACCTCGTCGACCGTTCGCGCGCTGACCCCGCGGCGGGCCAGGTCCTCGGCGATCGTCGAATCCCCGCCCGCCTTGAGCCGGCGGGCCGGCGCGAGCACGTCCCGCGCCGACATCGCCAGCAGGGCCGCGACATCCCGCGGCCGTCCGGCGCCGAAGGCGAGCAGGTCCCGCGCCGCGCTCCGGTGCCGCCACGGCGGCGCGAGCGCCTGCCCGTCCGCGACCACGCCCCGCGTGAAGTGCTGCAGCCGCAACTCCTCGACGTCGACCATCTCGCGCACCGCCGGGTAGGCCGGCAGCAGCACCTGGAACCCGCGGTCGAGGCGGAAACCGTCGACCACGTCGGTGCGCACCCGGCCGCCGATGTCGTCCCCGGCCTCGCACACCAGCACGTGCAGCCCGGCGCGCTGCAGGGTCCGGGCCGCGGCGAGCCCGGCCAGCCCCGCGCCGACCACGACCACCTCGGCCCACTCCACCATGTCCGCCCTCCCTCGGACCCGGGACTACCACGGACCGCAGGGGCGCAACCCTCGCCTGCGAAGGTGGGCACCGGACTGGGCTCAGCGAGCGGCCAGGACCGCCGCGAGGCCGTCGCGCAGGTCCTGGACGAAGTACCCGGGAACCTCCAGCGACGGGAAATGTCCCCCGCGTTCCGGCGAGCGCCACCGGACGATCTGCCGGTACCGCTCCTGCGCCCACGGGCGCGGGCACTTCTCGATGTCGCGCGGGTACATCGTGATCGCCGACGGGACGTCGACCCGGAGTTCCGGATCCAGCGAGTTGTGGCTCTCGTAGTAGATGCGCGCCGCTGACGCGCCCGTCCGCGTCAGCCAGTACAGGGTCACGTCGTCCAGGACCCGGTCCCGGGAGATCGTCTCGAACGGGCTGTCCTCGGTGTCCGACCACTCGGCGAACTTGTCGAGGATCCAGGCGAGCAGCCCGACCGGCGAGTCGACGAGCGAGTAGCCGATGGTCTGCGGCCGGGTCGCCTGCTGCTTCGCGTACGCCGCGCGGTGGCGCCAGAAGTGCCGGGTGTCCTCGGCCCACTTGCGCTCGACCGCCGTCAGCCCGTCCGTGCTCAGCCCGGGCGGCCCCTCCGCGAAGGTGCTGTGGATGCCGAGCACGTGCTCCGGGAACCGGCCGCCGAGGACCGTGGTGATGTTGCCGCCCCAGTCCCCGCCGTGGGCGAGGAACTCGCGGTAGCCGAGCCGGCCCATCAGCTCCACCCAGGCGGCCGCGATCTTCTCGGTGCCCCATCCGGTGGTGGCCGGCTTGTCGCTGTAGCCGAACCCGGGCAGCGACGGGACCACGACGTGGAACGCCGGCGCGGTCGCGTCCGCCGGATCGGCCAGTTCGTCCACCACGTCGACGAACTCGGCGACGCTGCCCGGCCAGCCGTGGGTCAGGATCAGCGGAGTGGCGTCCGCGCGGGCGGACCGGCGGTGCAGGAAGTGGATCCCCAGGTCGTCGATGGTCGTGCGGAACTGGCCGATCTCGTCGAGGCGCTTCTCGAACCACCGCCAGTCGTAGCCGGTGCGCCAGTAGTGCACGAGCTCGACGAGGTCGGCGAGGGGAACGCCCTGCTCCCATCGGCGTCGGGCCGTTTCGGGCTCAGGTAGCCGCGCCGCGGCCAGTCGCGCGCGCAGATCGTCGAGCTCGGCGTCGGTCGTGTGGGTTTCGAATGCGTGCACGTCGCTGCTGGGCATGAGCCCTCCTCCATCGGCGAACCGGCTAAGACGGTTCTAACACCTCGCTCCGGGGGTGCGCAACCGGCTAAGGTGGTTCCATGCCTGCTGGGTTTCCCGAATTCCGCCTCGGTAGCGTGCTGGCGACCAGCTTCACGGGGACGTTGTCGGAGCGTCACGGCGAGCCCGTGGAGCGCATCCCCACCCCGCGGCGGCTCGTCGACTGGCTGGCGGTGTACGGCCTCGCCGTGGACTCCTGCACCCCCGCCCAGCTGGAACTCGCCAAAGAACTGCGGGAAGCGATCCACGCCGCCGCGACGGCAGCCGCGATCCACGAAGCCCTCCCCGCCGCCGCGGTTGCGGTCATCAACGACTGCAGCGTCCGGGGCCGGGCGGCGGCTGTGCTGACCCCCGAGGGGGAGCGGCGGTGGCGGCTCAGCTCGCCGTCGGCCGTGGAAGACGCGCTCGGCGTGATCGCCGACGACGCGATCAGCATCATCGCCGGCGAGCGAGACGGCAGGCTGGCCCTGTGCGCGTCGCCGACCTGCCAGGCGGCGTTCTTCGACACCAGCCAGAGCCGCACGCGCAAGTGGTGCGACATGAACACGTGCGGGAACCGTCAGAAGAAGGCGCGCTTCAACGCCAAGCGCACCGCGAGCTGACTGTCACCGGCTTTCCGCCGCCATCCGCACCCCGAGGGCGACCAGGACGGTGCCGCTGATCGCGTCGAGTCTGCGGCGCACCGCGGGCCGGCGGAACCAGCCGCCCGCCCGGCCGACCGCGGCCGCCAGCGCCAGGTACAGCACGGTCTCCAGGGCCACCTGGAACACGGCGAGCAGCGCGGTCGTGCCGAACAAGGGCCGCCCGTCGGGCACGAACTGCGGGTAGAACGCGATCATGAACGCGGCCAGTTTCGGGTTCGCCAGCATGACGATGACGCCCTCGGCGAACGCCTTGGCCCAGCCCTTGGCCGACGCCGCGGGCGGCTCGTCAGCGGGCTCGGCCGGGCGCCAGGCCGACCGCCACGCCTTGACCCCCAGGTAGATCAGGAACGCGGCGCCGACTATGCGCAGCACGAGGAACGCGACCTCCGACGCGGCGGCCAGTGCCGCCAGTCCCGCCGCGGCGAACAACGCCCACACGTAAAGACCGGCCTCGAGGCCGAGCACAGTCGGCACTGCCCCGCGGAACCCCCGCACCGCCGCCCGGCGCAGGATCAGGGCCATCGCCGGCCCCGGCGAGGCCGAAATCAGGACCACGGCCAGGGCGAAGGCGGGCAGCATCGCGAGGAGATCCATGCCCGGCATCCTGCCCGCGGCGCGACCGCGGTTTCAAACGAAATCGGGTTGAGGCAGTGTCGGGAAGGCCCGTCGCACCGCCCCCTTGGCGCGGAGCGGTCGTCAGTCCAGCTCGTCGAGCGCCGCCACGGCTTCCCATCGCGCGCCCAGCGTGTTCAGCAGCCCCGCGACGTCGACGTCACCCGAATCCGCACCGAGCAGCGCCTTGTCCAGGCGGCGCGCCCGGCGGTTCACCTGAGTGAGCACCGCCGAGCCCTCCTCGGTGAGCGACAAAAGCTTGCGGCGCGCGTCCCGCGGCGACTCGACCCGCCGGATGAGGCCGCGCTGTTCGAGCCTGCGGCACAGGTCCGCCATCGTGGACGTGTCCAGGGCGACCGCCCCGGCCAGGGAACTCTGGTCGCTCCCGGGGTAGGCGCGCACGGCGGAGAGGACCGCGAACTGGGGACCGGTCAGCACCGGATCCACGTGGCGGTTCCACGCGGCCAGGTAGGCCTGGTACATGCGGCGGGCGCCGTAGCCGGGGGCGGCCAGGAGATCCGGGGGCGGCGCCGGTGTGACGGCCGGGGCTCCCCGGCCGCGTCGGCCTGCCCGCACTGGCTCACCCATCAAGACCCTCCCCATGACTCCAGGCTCGCGGCTTCCCGTGATCCTACGTGTCCGGACTATTGCGCTCGTGTTGCAGTCCTGCTTCTCGCCCGCGAACTCTTGCGTATCCGGATAATACGTGTTCGGATTATAGGCGGAGGTGGTCAACGATGGACCAGAACCTGTTCAACGACATCTGCTTGCGCCAGCTGACGTTCTCCGGGGTGCACGAGGGCGAGACCGTGGTCGTGCTGACCCGTGGCGGCGAGCGAGCCGAGTACGCCGACGCCTTCCTGTGGGCCGCCCAGCAGCTGGGCGCCGCGACCTACCACATGCGACTGCCCTCGCCGGCCAGCGCGTCCGGCGCGTGGGCGGTGGGCGACTCCGGGCTCGGGAACATCCCCCGCGCGGTCGAGGCGCTCAAGGACGTGGACATGGTCGTCGACTGCACGTTCCTGCTGTTCAGCAAGGAACAGTTCGCGATCCAGGAAGCCGGCACCCGCATCCTCACCGCCGTCGAGCCGCCCGAGCTGCTGGCCCGCCTCATGCCCACCAAGGAACTCCGCGAGCGGGTGGAGATCGGCGCCGAGCTGCTGGCCAAGGCGAGCACCATGCGGATCACCAGCCCGGCGGGCACCGACGTCACCTACCGGCTCGGCATGTACCCGACCATGTCGGAGTACGGCTACACCGACACCCCCGGCCGCTGGGACCACTGGCCCGCCGCGTTCGTGTTCACCGGCGGCGCCGACGACGGCGTCGACGGCAAGATCGTGCTCTCGCCCGGCGACGTGCTGCTGCCGTTCAACACCTACGTCCAGACCCCGGTGGAGATCACCATCGAGGAGGGTTTCATCCGCGACATCCGCGGCGGCGCCGGATCGTCCGGTTTGGACGCCGACCTGCTGCGCTCCTACATCGAAAGCTTCCACGACCCCCGCGGCTACGGGATGAGCCACGTGGGCTGGGGCCTGGACGAACGCGCCCACTGGCACGGCCTGACCCAGTTCCCCGGCGGCATGGGCATGGAGCTGCGCAGCTTCTACGGCAACGTGATGTTCTCCATCGGTCCCAACAACGAGCTCGGCGGCCCCAACGACACGCCGTGCCACTTCGACATCCCCATGCGCGGCAACTCGCTCTACCTCGACGACGAGCTGATCGTCGACGCCGGCGAGCTGACCGTCAAGGAAATGCGCCCGGCGGAGAAGCGATGACCGACCACCACATCGGGATGATCGTCCCCAGCTCGAACCTCACCATGGAGACCGAGCTGCCGCGGATGCTGCGCGCCCGTGAGGAGGCCGAGCCGGGGGACCGGTTCGTCTTCCACTCCGCGCGCGCCCGGATGCGGCACGTCGACCCGGAGCAGCTGCGCGCGATGAACGCCCAGGCCGGGCGCGCGGCGGCCGAGCTCGCCGACGCCCGCCCGGACGTGGTCGCCACCGCGTGCCTGGTGGCGATCATGGCCCAGGGCCCCGGCTACCACTGCACCGCCGAGGACGACATCACCCGCGTCCTGCGCGCCGAGGGCTGCGCCGCGCCGGTGGTGTCCAGCGCGGGTGCGCTGCTGTCCGGCATCGCCGCGCTCGGCGCGCGCAAGATCTCGATCATCACGCCCTACCTGAAGCCGCTCACGAAGGCCGTGGCCGACTACCTCGAGGACGCCGGGGTCGAGGTGGTGGACGCGCTGTCGCTGGAGGTGCCGGACAACCTCGCCGTCGCGCGGCTGGACCCGGCCGACCTGCGCGAGCACTACCGCAAGCTCGATCTGTCCGGAGTGGACGCACTGGTGCTGTCGGCGTGCGTGCAAATGCCGTCGCTGCCGTCGATCCAGCCCGTCGAGGACGAGATCGGGCTCCCGGTCCTGTCGGCGGCCACCGCGACCACGTACCGGATCCTGACCGAACTCGGGCTGGAGCCGCGCGTGCCCGGCGCCGGGCGGCTGCTCGCGGGCACGGGCGACGAGACGAGGAGGCCGGCATGAGCGCGAGCCAGTCGTTCGAAGTCGTCGTCGTCGGCGGCGGCCTGGGCGGCCTGTGCGCGGCATTGTCGCTGCGGCAACGCGGACTGCGGGTCACCGTGGTCGAAGCGGCGCCGCAACTCGGCGAGATCGGCGCGGGCATCCAGACCGCCCCCAACGCCAGCCGCATCCTCATCGGGCTGGGGCTGCGCCCCCAGCTGGAGCGGGTGCGCACCGAGCCGCAGGACCAGGTCCGCCGCCGGTGGGCCGACGGCAGCATCATCGCCCAGCTGCCGCTGGGACAGCGGGTCACCGACACCTACGGCGCCCCGTACTGGCACTACCACCGCGCCGACCTGCACGGCGTGCTGCTGGACGCGTGCGTGGACCCGGACGGCCACGGCCCGGTGGTGCGGGTCGCGACCGGCGCGCGGGTCGTCGAGCTGGACCGCGCCCAGCCGGAACGCCCGGCCGTGATCACCGCCGACGGCCGCCGCTTCACCGGCGACGTGGTGATCGGCGCCGACGGCATCCGCTCCGCCGTCCGGGACCTCGCCGGGTTCGACGACACCCTGGTGTTCTCCGGCGAAATGGCCTACCGCGCCCTGATCCCCGGCGACCTGGTCGCCCAGGACCCGGCCACCCGGTTCCTCGTCGACCGCTACCACTCCACGATCTGGTACGGCCCGGACAAGCACCTCGTGCACTACATGATCCGCGGCGGCCAGTACCTCAACGTGGTCGCGATCGTGCCGTGCAGCGAGACGATCGAACGGGAGTGGAGCGGTCCGGCGACCGCCGCCGAGCTCGCGGCGGAGTACCAGGACTGGGACGATCGGGTCCCGACGGTGTTGTCGAAGGCCAAGGACGAGGACGTGTCGGTGTGGGCCATGTACCGGCGCCGGCGTGACCCGGTATGGGTGGACGGGCGGATCGCCCTGCTCGGCGACGCCTGCCACGCCATGCTGCCCTACCAGGCGCAGGGCGCCTCCCAGGCGATGGAGGATGCCGCGGTGCTCGCCGAGGAACTGGGACGTGTCACCCGCGACGGGATCGACGGCGCCCTCATCCGCTACGTCGACCGGCGCGCCAAGCACGCGGGGATGGTCCAGGACGCCTCCCTGCAGAACATGAGCTTCTACCACCTCCCCGACGGCCCCGAGCAGCGCGAGCGCGACGAGAAGCTGCGCCGGTTCGACGGCGAGTCCGACGTGTCCTACGACTGGCTCTGGAACGGCAGCCCGCTCACCGATCCGGACACCGAGTCCATCCACTACCAGTTCGCGCGCTGAGGCGGGCGAACTGGCCGACAACGGCAACGGAGCGATTCATGCGTACCGGAGATCAGATCGTCCAGGACCTGCCCTGGCGCTGGAGCGTGCAGGGCAAGATCTTCCTCATCGGTGGGCTGGGCTACATGTTCGACGCGTGGGACGTCGCGTTGAACGGGTTCCTCACCCCACTGGTCGGGGCCGAGTTCGGGTTGTCGCCGGGGCAGAAGGGGCTGGTGGCGACCGCCAACCTGATCGGCATGGCGGTGGGGGCCGTCGTGTGGGGGACCGTGGCCGACCGCATCGGCCGCAAACGCGCGTTCAGCGTCACGCTGCTGGTGTTCGCCCTGTTCTCCGTGCTCGGCGCGCTGTCGCCGAACGTGGAGGTCTTCCTGGCCCTGCGCTTCCTCGCCGGGGTCGGTCTCGGCGGGTGCATCCCGGTGGATTACGCGATCGTCAGCGAGTTCTCCCCGCGGCGGCACCGCGGCCGGGTGCTCTCGGCCATGGACGGCTGGTGGCCGGTCGGCACCACACTCGCCGCCGTCACGGCCACGTTGCTGGTCCCGGTGTCCGGGAACTGGCGCTGGATGCTGGTGCTGATGATCCTGCCCGCGCTGCTGTTGTTCTGGATCCGGCGCGGAGTCCCGGAATCGCCGCTGTACCTGGTGCGCAAGGGCCGGGAAGCGGAAGCCCGCGCGGTCATCGACGAGCTCGTCCGCCGCACGGGCGCGCCCGCTGAGCCGTATTCGATCCCGCCCGCGGTGGTGGAGGACACCCGCGGGGGAGCGGTCACCGCCGCGTTCGACCAGCTGCGCCGGGTGTGGGCGTTCAACCCCCGGATCACCGCGGTCGCCTGGTCGTTGTTCATCAGCGTCATGCTGGTCTACTACGCCGCCCTGAGCTGGATGCCCTCGATCCTGCGCGCCCAGGGGTTCGGCGAGATCGCGGCCTTCGCCTCCACCGCGCTGATGAACGCGCTGGGCATCGTCGGCGTCGCGGTGGCCGTGCTGCTCGTGGAGAAGGTCGGCCGCAAGCGGATCGTCGCCGTCGCCGGGCCACTCGCCGCGCTCTCGCTCGTAGTGTTCTCGCTGCTCCTGGGCTCGCCCACCGGCGCGGTGATCGCGATCGGCGCGTTCGGCATGCTGGCGCTGGTGGTCATCCCGGTGATGTACGCCTACGTGTCCGAGCTGTACCCGACCGAGCTGCGTGCCTCCGGGTTCGGCTGGGCGTCGTCGTCGAGCCGGGCCGTCACCGGCTTCGCGCCTCTGGTGTTCGGCAGCCTCCTGTGGCCGGTGCTCGGCCTGCCGCTGACCTTCACCGTGCTGGGCGCGCTCGTGGTGGCCGCGGTCGTGTTCATGATGGTGGGTGCGCCGGAGACCCGCGGCCGCGAGCTCGACCGGATCGCGGAGCCGGCGAACCCCGTGGCGCCCGCGAAAACCACGCAGGTGCCGTGAGCGAGGAGAGGTCGAAACTGTGAAGCCCGCCGCGTTCGCCTACCACCGGGCCCACGACGTCGCCGACGCCATCGGCCTGCTCGGCGAGCTCGCCGCGGCCGGGGACGAGCCGAAGCTGATCGCCGGCGGGCAGAGCCTGGTCCCGATGATGAACTTCCGGCTCGCCCGGCCGACGGCCCTGATCGACCTGGGGCCGTTGCGTCGGGACCCGGCGCTGACGGGCCTGCGGCGGGACGGCGCGCAGCTGGAGATCGGCGCGCTGGTCACGCACCGGGCGGTCGAGGTGGCGAAGCTGGGGCCGGGCTTCGACGTGCTGTCCCGCGCCATGCGGTGGGTCGGGCACCTGCCGATCCGCTCCCGCGGCACGGTGGCGGGCAGCATCGTGCACGGCGATGCCACCGCCGAATGGTGCCTGCTCGCGCTCCTGCTCGACGCCGTGATCATCGCGGAGGGACCGGGTGGGCGGCGGGAAATCCCGGCCGCGGAGATGTTCCACGGGTTCTACACCACCGCCGTGGAACCGGACGAAGTCGTGACGGCGGTGCGCTTCACGCGGCCCGCGCCGCGGGCGGCGCTGACCGAGTTCGCCCGCCGCCACGGCGACTTCGCCATCGTCGACGTCGCGGTCAGCTTGGACGGTGACGGCAGCCGGGTGGTGGTCGGCGGGGTGGCGCCGGCGCCCATCCGGGTCCCGGAGGCCGAGGCGGTCCTCGCCGCGGGCGAGCCCGGACCGGACCTGTTCGCCGACTGCGCCGACGCCGCGGCCGCCGCCGTCGACCCGCCCGACGACGCCGCCGGCAGCAGCGCCTACCGCCGCCGGCTCACCCGGACCCTCGTCGCCGGCGCCCTGCACCAGGCCTGGCAGGAAGGAGTGACGCGATGAGCGACGCAGCCCCCGAGTTCGACGGGCGAGGCGGACGCTGGGTCGGCGCCTCGGTGCCCCGGCGGGAAGACCCGCGCCTGCTCACCGGCCGGGGACGCTTCGTCGACGACATCCAGCTGCCCGGCACGTTGCACGCGTGCTTCGTCCGCTCGACGATCGCGCACGGCCGGATCACCGGGATCGACCTGTCGGCCACCTTGGCGGTCGACGGGGTCGTCGCCGCCTACACGGCGGCCGACCTCGACCTCGGCGACATCGTCGCGCTGCTGGACCGCCCGCCCGAGGAGTTCGCGCCGACCGCCATGCCGATTCTCGCCAAGGAGAAGGTGCGGTTCGTCGGCGAACCGGTCGCGCTGGTCGTCGCCCGCGACCCCTACGTCGCCGAGGACGGCGCCGAACTGGCCGTGGTGGACTACGAGCCGCTCGGCGCGATCGTCTCCGAGGAGACCGCGCTCGCTCAGGATGCGCCCCTGGTCCACGAAGAAGCGCCCGGCAACGTGCTGCTGGACGTGTCCATGTTCGACACCCCGGGAGTGGACGAAGCGTTCGCCGACGCCGGGTGCGTGGTCGAGGTCGTCACCCGCAGCGGACGGCAGAACGCCCTCCCGCTCGAAACGCGCGGGGTGATCGCGTCCTGGGATGACCACGACGACCAGCTGCTCGTGCAGATGTGCACCCAGGTCCCGCACCAGGTGCGCACCGCGCTCGCCCGCTCGTTGCGCGTGCCCGAGCGGACCGTGCGGGTCACCGTCCCGGACATGGGCGGCGGGTTCGGCCAGAAGTGCGTGGTCGGCCGGGAGGAGATCGCGGTCGCGGCCGTGGCCCGGCGCCTGAACCGGCCGGTGAAGTGGATCGAAGACCGGCGCGAGGCGCTGACGGCCGGATTCCTGGCCAGGGAACAGCGCTACCGCACCCGCGCCGCGTTCGACGCCGGCGGGCGCATCACCGCTCTCGACGTCGACATCGTGTGCGACATGGGCGCCTACTCCTGCTACCCGTTCACCGCCGGGATCGAACCGCTGATGGCCTCGGCGGAGATGCCCAGCGTGTACCAGGTGCCCGCCTACCGGGTCCGGGCCCGCGCCATCACCAGCAACAAGGCGCCCACCGCGCCCTACCGCGGCGTCAGCAGGCCGCAGTACGTGATGGCGATGGAACGAGTGATGGAGCGCGCTGCCCGCGAACTCGGCCTCGACCCGCTGGAGATCCGGCGCCGCAACCTGATCACCCAGTTCCCCTACACCGGGGTCAACGCCGTCACCTACGACCCCGGCACCTACCGGGAATCCCTCGACCTGGCCGAAGCCACCCTGCGCGACGAGGGGTGGTACGAGTTCCGGGACACCGCGGCCGCCGAGGGCAGGCATGTCGGTATCGGGTTCTGCTGTTTCTCGGAGCGGACCGGTTACGGGTCGGGCGCCTTCGCCAAACGCAAGATGGCCGTGGTGCCCGGGTTCGACATCTCGGAGATCCGGATGGACACGTCCGGCTCGGTCGTCGTCACCAGCGGCACCATGAACCACGGGCAGTCCCACGAGACGACCCTCGCGCAGATCGTCGCCGACCGGCTCGGGCTGCACATCGACCAGGTGAAGCTGCGCCAGGGCGACACCGAGCGCATCGCCTACGGGTGGGGGACCTTCGCCTCGCGGTCGGTGACCATCGGCGGTTCGGCCGTGGCGCTGGCGGCCACGCGGCTGGGAGAGCTGCTGTGCCGGATCGCGGCGCACCTGCTCGACACCCAGCCGGAGAACGTCCGCCTCGACGGCGCGGGCGGCGTCGTGCAGATCGACGATCCGGGCCGGCGCGCGTCGTTCGAGGAGATCGCCGACGTCGCCTACCTGCGCAGCCACCTGCTGCCCAAGGACGTCGAGCCGACGCTCACGGCCACCGCGAGCTTCGACGTGCCCGGCGACGGCACCTTCTCCAACGCCACCCACGCCGTGGTCGTGGAAGCCGACCCGGGCACCGGCGGCATCACGATCCTGCGGTACGCGTGCGTGGAGGACTGCGGCGTGGTGATCCACCCGCAGGTCGTCGACGGGCAGTGCCGCGGCGGGATCGCCCAGGGCATCGCGGGCGCGCTGTTCGAGGAGGTCACCTACGCCGACAACGGCGAACCGTCGGCCGCCAGCTTCATCGACTACCTCGTGCCGACCGCCACCGAGATCCCCGACATCACCGTCTCCCACCTGGAAACACCCTGCGCGTTCACCGAGAACGGGGCCAAGGGCGCCGGGGAGGGCGGCACCATCGGCGCGCCGGCCGCGGTGCTCAACGCGATCAACGACGCGCTGCGCCACACCGGCGTCGAACTCGACACCACGCCGGTGCACCCGCAGACCGTGCTCGCCGCGCTCGACGCGGCAGCCGACCCGGAACGGAGCAGGCCCGCATGACCGACCGCCACCTGATCGTCCTGACCGTCAACGGCAGCGAGCACGAAGCCGTCGTCGAGCCCCGCAAGACCCTGCTCGACGTGCTGCGCCACGACATCGGCCTGACCGGTGCGCACGCGGGCTGCGAGCACGGTGTCTGCGGAGCCTGCACCGTCCTCGTGGACGGCGAACCGGTGCGCGCGTGCCTCGTGTTCGCCGTGCAGGCCGAAGACGCCGACATCCGCACCGTCGAATCGCTCGGCCGGGACGGCGAGCTCTCCGACCTGCAACAGGCCTTCCGCGAGCACCACGGTCTGCAATGCGGCTTCTGCACACCGGGATTCCTGATGCTCGCCGAGGGTTTCCTCGCCCAGCAACCCGACGCGGACCGCGACGAGATCCGCGAAGCGGTCTCGGCGAACCTGTGCCGCTGCACCGGTTACCAGACCATTGTGGACGCCATCGCCGCGACCGCGGCCCGCCGCCGTGACACCGAGAAGGAAGCGACGAAGTGATCCTGGAAAACCAGCTGTCCGTTCCGGCCGACCCGGACGCGGTGTTCGCCCTGATCAACGACGTCGAGCGGGTGGCGGGCTGCCTCCCGGGCGCGACCCTCGACGGTCAGGAGGACGGCGCCTACCTGGGCCGGGTCAAGGTCAAGGTCGGCCCCATCACCGCCGCCTACTCCGGCCGGGTGCGGTTCACCGAGGTCGACACCGCCGCGCGGCGGTTGCGGCTGTCGGCGCGCGGAGCGGACACCCACGGCAACGGGGACGCCGAGGCCGACGTGACGCTGACCGTTCGCGAGGCCCCCGGCGGCGCCACCATCGACCTGCGCACCGACCTGTCCATCCGCGGCAAGCTCGCCCAGTTCGGCAAGAGCGCGATCAGCGCCGTGTCGGCCCGGTTGCTCGACCAGTTCGCCCGCAACCTCGCCGGCCAGCTGAGCGCGCCGGGGGAGGAGCCCCGCCCGGCCGCCGCCCCGCGCACGCCGGCCCCGGCCGACAGCGGCGAGTCCCTCGACGGGCTGGCGATGCTGCTTCCCCCGGGCGTCAAGCGGTACGCCCCGATCGCGGCCGCCGCGGCGCTGGGACTGTTCCAGGGCTGGCTGCTGGGCCGGATCCGCACCCAGGACAAATTGATCAAGGAGTTGCAGCGTGCCCGTCGATGACCCGTCCGGACTGCACGGCGCGGAGACCGACGCCGTCTACGACCGGGCCGGGTTCGGCGCCACTGTCCCGCGTGGACAGTGCCCGGCCCTGGTCGTGGTCGACCTGACCCGCGGCTTCACCGAACCCGGTTTCCCGTCCGGGGCCGACCTCACCGCCGAAGTGACCGCGGCCGCCGCACTCGTGACCGCGGCCCGGCGCGGTGAGGTCCCGGTGGTCTACACCGCGATCAGCTACACCGCCGCCGAGGCCGACGGCGACGGCGTGGCCTGGCTCCGGAAAGCGCCGGGCATGCGCAGCCTCCGCGAAGGGAGCGACGCCGTCGCACTCGACCCCCGGCTGGACTGCCGCGACAGCGACCACCTCGTGCTGAAGAAGGGCGCCTCGGCGTTCCACGGAACCGGGCTGGCCGCCCTGCTCACCGGTCTCGGCGCGGACACCGTGCTCGTGTGCGGCGCGACCACCTCCGGCTGTGTGCGGGCGACCGCCGTGGACGCCGTGCAGTCCGGCTTCAACACGCTCGTGGTGCGCGAAGCCTGCGGCGACCGGGCCCGTGGGCCGCACGACGCCGCGTTGTTCGACCTGCACGCGAAATACGCCGACGTGATCGGCCTGGACGACGCCGTGACCTACCTCGGCGCCGCGGATCGGGCCGGCAGAAAGGTTTCCTGACATGGTGATCCCGTCCGAGTCCCCGGCCGCCCGCACGCTGAACCAGCCCGCGCTGGCCGACCTCGCCGACATTCCCGCGACGAGCCGCTGGGTCCGGTCCGGCGCGGTGCGGCTGCACGTGCTCGACTACGGACCGGACGACGGTGTCCCGGTCCTCGTGCTGCCCGGCATCACCAGCCCGGCGATCACGATGGATTTCGTGGCGCGGGAGCTCACGGATCTCGTGCGCCCGCTCGTGCTCGACGTCCGCGGCCGTGGGCTGTCCGACAGCGCGGACACCGAGCCGGCGGGCTACGACCTGGACAGCTACGCCGCGGACGTCGACGCGGTCGTCTCCGGCCTCGGCCTGCGACGGCCCATCCTGCTCGGACACTCGATGGGGGCGCGGATCGCGGCGCGGGCCGCCGTCAACGGCCGCCACGAGCTGCGCGGTGTCGTCCTGGTCGACCCGCCGATGAGCGGCCCTGGGCGGGGCCCGTACCCCACCACGCTGGAGGCCTTCCTCGGACAGCTCGACCAGGCCCGCCGCGGCACCGATGCGGACGAGGTCGCCCGGTCCTGGCCCCGGTGGCCGCGCCGCGAGCAGGAGCTGCGCGCGCGGTGGCTGTCGTCGTGCTCCCGCACCGCGATCGCGGCCACCCACGCCGGCTTCGAGGCGGAGGACTTCTTCGACGACTGGCCGCACGTGCCCGCCCCGGCGGTGCTCCTCTACGGCGGCGACAGCCCGGTCGTCACCGCCGACGGCGCCGCCGAAGCCACCCGCGCCAACCCGGCCGCCGAACTGGTGCCGGTGCCCGGCGCCGGGCACATGGTGTTCTGGGACGAGCCCGAAACAGCACTGACCACCCTGCGCGACGCGCTGCGGAAACTACGCTGACTGGGCGCTCGGCACGGGTGAGACGGCCGGGCGAACCGCCTCCGGGCGCGGGGTCAGACGGTCTCGAAGTGGCGTGGGTCCAGCAGCTGGTCCAGGTGGCTCTGCATCGCCGCGGCCTGGTGCAGGTTGATCTCCCGGAAGCGGACCACGTCGCGCCCGGGGCGGAGCTGCCCGACCTTGCTCAGCGCCGCGTGGGCGACCGTGGCGATCACCGCGAACCCGCCTGAGGTGTTGCTGTCCGGGCCGAGGATCGTGAGCACGTCACCGTAGGCGAGGATCCCGCCGTAGGGATAGCTGGTGTCCAGGAGATTCGACGGGTGCCCGCCGGCGACGTCGCCCGACGTCCGCGCCCACTGGAACCGGTGCGGGTTGAACCGCACGCCGGTGCGGTCCGAGTTCAGGTCGCACCGCCAGCAGGCGCCCAGGAAGTCCTCGAAGTCCTGCGCGGTGAGGAAATCCGGATCGGCGTGGGGGCCACGGAGGACCTCGATCTCCCAGCTGTCCGTGTAGTGCGGGCGCAGTGACACCGGCATCCGCCTGCGCTGACGGGCGCCGCCCGCCGGATAGGCGTCGAGGACGTCCGCCCGTTCCAGCGCCCGCCCGTCGTGACCGCCGATGCCCGCCACCAGCAACGTGGACCGCGAGCCGAACGCCTCGTCCACCGCGATCCCCCCGCTCACCGCGAGATACCGGCGATAACCGGCGCCCCGGATGACCGCGCACGACAGCACGTCCCCTTCGGCGACGGACACCGCTTCCCACAACGGAACCGGCTCACCGTTGAGCGTCACCCCGGCGTCCGGGCCGGTGATCGCGATCAGCCCGGCACGCAGGATCACCGCCTGGAACCGGCCCAGCGGGATCTCCAGCGCAGCCGCACCGGGACGGTTGCCGACGAGGACGTTCGCCACCTGCAACCCGAGCGGATCGACCGGCCCGGACGGGAAGAAACCCAGAGCCTGCCGCCCACGCCGGCCCGGATAGTCCTGCACGGTCGTCTGCAGGCCCGGGTCGATGATCTCGAGCGCGGGAAGCGCCTGGCCCGCCGATCGGGCGCTCACGGAACCTTCACCAGCTCCTGCGCCGCGCACCGGGTGGCGCGCCGCCGTTGCGCTTCGGCCGCCACCTCCGGATCCGAGCCGAGCTTCAGGTGGTCGGCCACCGCGTACCGGCCCGGTTCGATCGCGTAGTCGTAACGGCCCTCGAACACCTGCCGCCGCAGCTCGATCAGCTCCCCTTCGGTGACCTCGACGAACGTGATGCGGTCGCCGGGGTGGATCAGGATCGGGTCGATCCGGTGCGAGCGGGGCTGGCGCACCAGGTTCGAGATCGGCAGCGTCCGTCCGAACAGCTGGTACGAGCCCACCGACTCGATCGGGTGGATCACCAGGCACGGCCCGCCGAGCGCGACCGCGCCCTCCGGCGTCCAGCCCCGCGCCGGGTTGTATTTCGGCGCGATGATCTCCGACCGCGGATCCAGCGGCAGCAGCGACGGCAGGCCCGGGTAGAAGCCGGTGAACGCGTTCCACCACTCCGTCCGCAGGATCCGTTCGGCGAACGCCTCCCGGTTCGGCAGTCCGTTGTAGCGCACCAGGTAGTCGATGTTGTTGCCGTCCACGACATTCGGCGCGTCGGGGCGGGTGCTGATCCGGTAGCGGTTGACGGCCTCGCGGGACGCGGAGTCGTCGAAGGCGATGGGCAGCGTCAGCCGCCGGCTCGGCAGCACGATCGACGCGGGCTCCGGGATGTCGTCGTGCAGCTCCTCCAGCGCGGCCACGACCCGGTCCTGGCCGATGACGGCGGGATCGTAGTAGACCAGCAGCGATCTCAGCCCGGGCGCGACTTCCAGCACGCCACGTACGGGTTGGTCGGCGAGGTGCTGCGCCGAGGCGTGCGCGAAGAAGTTGACGCTGAGGTCGACGGGGATGGTGTGCCCGTACTCGACGAGCACCGCCCGGTCGCCCGCCGTCCGGTAGGTCACTTTCGGACGGCCGGCACGGGGCTCGGCAGTCGTGATGATCGCCGACATCCCTGGACCTCCCTGTCCGCTCACTGATCCCGGTCCGGATTCTCCCCGGCCGGAGGGTTCCGGTTCGTTCTCCGGTTTGTACAGATCGCCGCGGGGTGTTGTCCAGCTTGGAGTTTCCGCCTCTTCGGCGCCGCCATCGCTTGGCCGTCGTTCAACCCGCGCGCCCGCCGGAGCGGTTTACGATTCCTGGCCACCACCACACCGCCGGGCCGGCAGGCCAGCACTCGGAGGCAAGGATGCCGCTCACCGTCGAGAAACTCCTCGACCGACCGGACCTCAGGCTGTCGCAGGTCGCGGGGTCGCCGGAAGCCTGTCGCAGCGCGGTGACCTGGGCCTTGATCAGCGAACTGCCCGATCCCTCGCCCTACATCGACGGCGGGGAACTGGTGCTGACCACCGGCTCGCGCCTGGCGCCCGGCTTCGCCGAACGACGGGAGTACGTGCGGCGGCTTGCCCAAGCCGGGGCGGTCGCGCTCGGGTTCGGGGTGAGCTCGTTCTACCCCGACGTGCCGGAGGACCTGGTCGCCGCGGCCGAGGAGACGGGCCTGCCGCTGTTGTCGGTTCCCCACGACACCGGATTCGCGGCCATCAGCAGGGTCGTCGCCGACTTCATCTCCGACGAACGGCAGAAGGAACTCACCTACGCCGTCGCCGCTCAACGGGACCTCACGCGCGCTTCGCTGTCGTCCTACGCCGCCCGGGCCATTGTCGAGCGGCTCGCCAAGGCGCTGCGCGGCTGGACGGTGCTCCTCGACGTCGACGGGGCGGTGCGCGCGGGCGCGCCCGCCGGACGCATGCACGTGCCTCGCATCCGCATCGAACTGCCCCGGCTGCGGGAACGGGGCACGTCTTCGAGTCTGAGCATGACCGTCGCCGGTGAGGCCGTGGTGCTGCTGCCGCTCACCGTCCGCGGCCGGATCCGCGGATTTCTCGCGATCGGCCGGTCCACGCCCTTGACCAGCGCCGAGCAGAGCATCGTGACGACGGCGGTGTCCCTGCTGTGCGCCGACCTGCACAGCGCCTGGGGAGTCCTGGACAGCGAGCGCAGGCAGCGCCTTGCCGTCTTCAAAGCCGCCGTGGAGGGCGACATCCGCCTGGCCGCCTCGATCGGCCACGCGCTGGGCACCGACCTGCCCGAAGGGGACCTGCGGGTGGCCATCCTCGGCGTGCCCTCGGGCCACGAGCTGGAACTGCTCGAACACGCCGAGGGCGACTACGGGTTGCGGAACGTGTGCGCGCTCGTGGCGGAGTGGGAGCGCGGGCGGGTGGTCGTCCTGATGCCACCCGCCGAAGGCGACACCCGCACACTGGAAGCACTGCTGCGCCGCATCCCCCTCGCCCGCGGCGCGGTCAGCGACCCCACTCCCGCCAAGGACCTGCCCGAGGCCTGGCGGCAGGTCCGATCGGTGTTCAACAGCGCGCCCGGAACCGCCGGGAGGCTGACCAGTGCCGGGGACGTCGCCACCGCCGGCTTGATGCGTCACCTCGACACGGACGAAGCGCGCGGATGGGCCTCGGCCCTGCTCGCGCCACTGACCGACAAGAAGAACAACTCCAAGGTGGACCTGCGCCACACGCTGCGGACCTTCCTGGCCCACAACGGCCAGTCCGACGCGTCCGCGTCGGCCCTGGGCATCCACCGGCACACGCTGCGGTACCGGATGGGCAAGGTGGTCGAAGCGCTGGGGCGGGAGATCGACGATCCGACGACCCGGGCCGAGCTGTGGATCGCCCTGCAGCTCGATGACCAGCTCTGACGTCCGCCGGTACTCCCGACTGGCACCGGCCGCCGCCGGGTTGTCCAAGATGCGCACTACCCGCCCCGCCGCACTTCGCCGAGTCTGTTCATCGCAAGACGTTCAACGGTGAACCAGGAGGCGAAATGGGCACGGCACTGCATCCGCCGCAGTTGGTGACCGGCTCCCGCACCCTCTACCTCGTCTGGGTGCCCGCGGATCCGGACGCCGTCGCCAAGCTGGTGCCCGAGGGGCTCAGCCCGGCCGGCGACTGTTCCTGCTACATCAACCAGTACGTCGTCGACGGCCCCGACCAGACCTCGGCCGTGGGAGCGGAATCCTTCGGCGCCTACTCCCTGACCTACCTCGGTGTCAACCTGTCCGGTTTGGACACCGAGGCCGGGGTGCCGGGGCGGTGGTGGACCCACTACTACAACAGCTCCGACGTGATGAGCCGGTACGCCAGGGAACACGGCGTCCCGGCGGGGGAACCCGGCCACACGACACTGACCCTCAGTGGCGACACCCTCGTCGCCACCACCCATCTGGACGGCAGGCCGGTCATCCGCACGACCGCGACGGTCACCGTGGGCACACCCCAGCGGGCCGCCGGGCAACTCCGGTACATCACCCGGCGCGACGGGGAGTTCCACAGCGGACGCTACGCCTACGTCGCCGATCTGGCCGAGCACTTCCAGGTGCGGTCCTTCGAGTTCCTCGACGAGAACCACCCGACCTACCAGCTGCGGCCCGCCGACCCCCTGCAGGTGACGTTCGGCTTCTACGCACCCTCCATGTCCTTCGTCTACCCCGGCGGCGAAGGTCCGCTGGGATCCGAGCACGGCAGCTGACCCGTCCGGCTGCCCGGCAACCCGCATCGACATCCGCCCCGACATCCCGAGGAGCAACAGCATGGCTCTGCTGGAACGCGCGCAGTGGTACGACATCGCGCGCGACACCGAGTGGACACCGCGGTACGTGACCCTGGCCGAACTCTTCCCGCCGGAGCTCTCCGGCGGGGAGGGGCTGCCCGACGAGATCTGGTCGACCTACGACGAGCCCTACAAGATCAGCTACCGCGAATACGTCGACATCCAGCGGCAGAAGGACGCCGGCGCCTATTCGGTCAAGGCCGCGCTCGAGCGCGCCGATCTGTACAACAAGGCCGATCCGGGGTGGATCTCCATCCTCAAGGAGCACTACGCCGCCGTCGCGCTCGTCGAGTACGGCGCCTCGTTCCAGGAAGCCCGCTTCATCCGCTGGTCCAAGGCCCCCGGCATGCGCAACATGGCGACCTTCGGCATGCTCGACGAGATCCGGCACGGCCAGATCCAGCTCTACTTCCCGCACGAATACGTCAGCAAGGACCGGCAGTTCGAGTGGTCCCACGCGGCGATGTTCACCGACAACTGGGTGACGCTGGGCGCCCGCCACTTCTTCGACGACGTCATGATGACCCGCGACGCACTGTCCACGTCGATCTTCGCCAACTTCTCGTTCGAGACCGGCTTCACCAACCTGCAGTTCATCGGCCTGTCCGGGGACGCCGCGAAGGCAGGCGACTTCACCTTCTCCAAGCTCATCCAGAGCATCCAGTCCGACGAGGCGCGGCACGCGCAGCTGGGCACCCCGCTGCTGCAGATGCTGATCGAGAACGGGCAGAAGGACGTCGCCCAGAAGAAGATCGACATCGCGTTCTGGCGGTCCTACCGGCTGTTCACGATCCTGTCCGGCATCCCGATGGACTACTACGTCCCGCTGGAGGTGCGCGAGGCCTCCTTCAAGGAGTTCATGGAGGAGTGGATCGTCACGCAGTTCATGCGGTCGCTGGAGGACCTCGGCCTGTCCAAGCCCTGGTACTGGGACATCTTCCTGCGGGACATCTCCGAGCACCACCACGGCCAGCACCTGGGCACCTACTCCTGGCGGCCCACCCTGTGGTGGAACCCGGCCGCGGGCGTCAGCCCGGAGGAACGGGACTGGCTGGAGGAGAAGTACCCGGGCTGGAACGACACCTTCGGCAAGGTGTGGGACGTCATGATCGACAACTTCGTGCACGGCCGGACCGACAAGACCGTCCCGGGCACGCTGCCGGTGATCTGCAACGTGTCCCAGCTGCCCATCGTCGGCACCCCGTCCCAGACGTTGCGCGACATCTCGATCGTCCACGAAGGACGCCGCTACCACTTCGCGTCCGAAGTGGACAAATGGATCTTCGAGGACGACCCCGAGCGCTACCGCCACCACAAGAACCTGGTCGACCGGTTCCTCGGCGGCGACATCCAGCCCGCCGACCTCGGCGGCGTCCTGGAGTACATGGGCCTGGGCACCGTCGGCCCCGGCGGCGACGACGCCCACGGGTTCGCCTGGGTGGAGACCTACCGCAAGCAACTCGCCAAGGCCGGCTGACACCCCAGGAGGACACCACGATGGCCGTGATCCCGCTCGCCGCGCACTTCCACGGCGACTTCGTCATCAAACTGCTGCCGGTCGACTCGGGCGACACGATGGACCAGGTGGCCGCCGCTGCCGCCGCCAACGCCGTGGGCATCCACGTCGCCGACCAGCCCGGCCGCACCCTGCGCGTCCGCAAGCAGGGCGCCGAAACGCCCTACCCCCGCACCACCACGGTCGCCGACTCCGGCCTGGAGCCGACCGAATGCGTCGAAATCTACTTCGAGTGAGGAGGACCGGTGAGCGTGACTGATCCCATCATCGACCCGGTCGGCCCGGTCCTCCAGACCGGCGAGGTCGCCAGGGCCGTGGCCGACGCGGCCGTGATCGACAACGCCGGACGGCGCGTCGACGTCCGCGACCGCGGCTCCTACGTGCGGATCGAGGTCGAGGGCGGGGAGTGCGTGCTGCGCCGCGCGACCATCGCCGAGGAACTCGGCCGCCCGTTCAAGATGTCCGAGCTCGAACTGATCATGCCCTCGTTCGTCGGGCGGATCGACACCAGCAGCGACGTCTACCGCTTCTACCACGGCCACCAGCAGGCCGCGAACACCGACCAGAAGGGGGCTCTCGCATGAGCGCGCCGCTGAAGCCACTCAAGACCTGGGGCCACCTCGCCGCCCGGCGCCGCAAGCCCAGCGAGTACGAGATCGTGTCCACCAACCTGCTGTGGCACACGCGCGACGCCGAACAGCCCTGGGACGTCGGGCACACCGGGTTCATGGCGGACTTCTACCGCAAGAACCGCAACGGCAGCCCGGTCACCCACCCGGACTGGAACGCCTTCCGCGACCCCGACGAGCTGGTCTACCGCACCTACAACATCCTCCAGGACGGCCAGGAGACCTACGTCGAGGGTCTGCTGGACCAGCACAACGCCGAGGGCCACGACAAGGGGCTCGCACCCGAGTGGGTCGCGACCCTCGCCCAGCTCTACACCCCGAGCCGCTACCTGCTGCACACCATCCAGATGGCCAGCGCCTACCTGGTCCACATGGCGCCCGCGAGCACCATCGCCAACTGCGCCGCCTTCCAGACCGCCGACCAGCTGCGGTGGCTGTCCAATGTGGCCTACCGGACGGCCGAGCTCAAGCTCGCCCATCCGAACGCCGGGTTCGGTGAGCGGGAACGCGAGCTGTGGGAGGAACTGCCCGCCTGGCAGGGGTTCCGGGAACTGATGGAGCGCCAGCTCACCACCTTCGACTGGGCCGAGGCGTTCGTCGCGCTGAACGTCGTGGCCAAGCCGGCGGTGGACGAGATCGTGCTGCGCCAGCTGGGTGTCAGCGCCCGCCGGCACGGCGACACCCTGCACGCGCTGCTCACCGAAGCCGCGCTGCGCGACAGTGAACGCTCCCGCCGCTGGACCGAGGCCCTGGTGCGGCACATGGCCGAGGTCGACGAGAACCTGCCGAAGCTCACGGAATGGGTGGACAAGTGGCAGCCGCTGGCCACGAAGGCCATCCGGGCCTATGGCGACGAGGTGGCCGAGAACGCGGAAGCCTCCGACAACGCCATCGCCGCGGTGCGGGCCTTCCAGCGGCACCTCGGGCTGGGGAACTGAGATCGCGATGACCGGACACCACGTCCTTGTCGAGGGGACCGGCGTTCGCTTCTCCTGCGCGGAGGGCGACACGCTGCTGCGTGCCGCCCTCCGCGCGGGAGTCGGGCTCAGCTACGAGTGCAACAGCGGTTCCTGCGGCAGCTGCCGGTACGAACTCGTCGACGGCGAGGTGCGGGACCGGCGGCCCGGCGCGCCCGGACTCACCGCACGCGACCGCCGCCGGGGACGTCGGCTGGCCTGCCAGAGCGAACCGCTGTCCGACTGCGTCGTGCGCGCTCCCGAGCCCGCCGAGGTGACCACCTACCGGCCGGTGACCCAGACCGCGCTGCTGAGCGCGGTGCGGCCGCTCACCCATGACATGTCGGAGTTCGTGTTCACCGCCGAGGAGCGCGCCGAGTTCGCGCCCGGCCAGTACGCGATGATCCACCTGCCCGACGGGCGGGTCGAACGTGCCTACTCGATGAGCAACCTGGGCAACAGCAGCCGGGAATGGAAGTTCGTCGTCAAGCGCGTCCCGGACGGGCAGGCGACGTCCATCCTGTTCGACAAGCTCGAGGTCGGGTCGGCCGTGGTGATCGACGGCCCCTACGGCCACGCCTACCTGCGGCCGGAACGCAACCGCGACATCGTGTGCGTGGCGGGCGGCAGCGGACTGGGCGCGATGATCTCGATCATCCTCGGCGCGGCCGCGCTCCCGGACGCCGTGGACCGCACGGCGCACCTGTTCATCGGCGGCCGGACCGAGGCGGACATCCACATCCCCGACGCGGTCCTCGTCGCCCGCCGCCGCCTGCGGGCGCTGCACGTCCGCACCGCCGTCTCGGCCGCCGACGGGTGCGACCCGCAGCCCGAGTGCGGCATCGCGCCCTTCCGCGGCTTCGTCCATGAGGCCGTCGTCGGCGCCCTCGGCGAGAACATCCGGGACTTCACCTACTACGCGGCGGGGCCGCCCGCGATGACCGACGCCCTCGCCAGGGCCCTCGTGGTCGAGGGCGGTTTGGCGGCCGACCACCTGTACTTCGACCGCTTCTGCTGAGAAAGGAACACCCATGGCTTTCGTTCGGGTCTGCAGCCTGGATGACGTCTGGGAGGGCGAGATGGAGTCCTTCGAGGTCGGCGATAAGGAGATCCTCGTCGCCCACCTCGACGGCGGTGACGTCGTCGCCACCCAGGCCATCTGCCCGCACCAGCAGGTCGAACTCGTCGACGGGGAGCTCGACAAGAAGACCCTGACCTGCAAGAGCCACCTGTGGACGTTCGACCTGACCACCTGCAAAGGCATCAACCCCGGACACGCCGAGCTGGCGCGCTACCCGGTCAAGCTCGACGGCGACGACATCTACATCGACCCCGACGGCGACACCCCCAAGGTCGCCCACTCCTGACGAGACAAGGAATCCGGCACAATGGTTGCGATCAACTGCGACATGGGCGAGGCCTACAGCATCTACCGCTGCGGCGACGACGAGGGCATCATGCCCTACATCACGGTCGCGAACGTGGCGTGCGGTTTCCACGCCGCCGACCCGGTCGTGATGCGCAAGACCGTCGCCCTCGCCAAGGAACACTCGGTGAAGGTGGGCGCGCACCCGTCCTTCCCGGACCGGGACGGGTTCGGGCGCCGCGAGATGAAGCTCGACCCGGAGGAGCTGACCGCGTCCGTGGTCTACCAGGTGGGCGCGCTCAACGGTTTCCTCCAGGGCGAGGGAATGCCGCTGAACCACATCAAACCGCACGGCGCGCTCTACGGGCTGGCGTCCCGGGACGAGTCGGTGGCCGCCGCCATCGCCGCCGCCGCCGACGTCTTCGACGTCCCGCTCATGGGGATGGCCGGCACGGTGCACGAAAAGGTGTGGGGCCGTCGGCCGCAGGGCTTCATCGCCGAGTACTACACCGACCTCGACTACCGCGACGACGGCTCGCTCATCATCACCCGCGAGCACATCGCCTACGACCCCGCCCTCGCCGCCGAACGCGCGGTCCGCGCCGTCACCGAAGGCGTGGCCACCTCCGTCAACGGCAAGGACATCCCCATGCGGGCCGACTGCATCTGCGTGCACTCCGACACGCCGGGAGCGGTCGACCTGGCCAAGAGCGTCTACGAGGCGCTCAAGCCGTACCTGAGCTGAAACCTCCCCACCCGTCCCATCAACGAGTCACAGCGAGGTGCTCCGATGACCCGACACGAGGTCCTGTCCCCGATCCCCGGCGTCTTCTACCGCAAACCGGACCCGGACAGCCCGGACTACGTCAAACCCGGCCAGCACGTCTCCGCCGGGGACACGGTGGGCCTGGTCGAGGTGATGAAGTCGTTCTACCCGGTGGAGGCAGGCGCCGAGGGAACCGTCGTCGACTTCGCCGCCGAGGGCGAGTCCGTCGTGGAGGCCGGGCAGGTCCTCGTGGTGCTCGAGGTCGAGTCGTGAAGCGCCTGCTGATCGCCAACCGCGGCGAGATCGCGGTGCGGATCATCCGGGCGGCCCGCGACCTCGGCATCGAAACCGTCGCGGTCGCCAGCGACGCCGACCGGCACGCCCAGCACGCCCTGCTCGCCGACACGGTCGTCAACATCGGCCCGGCCCCGGCCACCAAGAGCTACCTGGTGCCGGAGGCGATCGTGTCGGCGGCTCGGGACTCCGGCGCGGACGCGGTCCACCCCGGCTACGGGTTCCTGTCCGAACGGGCCGCTTTCGCGGCCGCGGTCGCCGACGCCGGCCTCACCTTCGTGGGGCCCGACGCCGACGTGATCGAGCAGATGGGCGACAAGGTGCGCGCCCGCCAGGTGGCGGCCGCCGCCGGGGTGCCCACCGTGCCGGGCACCCGGGACGGTGTCGCCGACGTCGCCGCCGCGGTCGCCGCCGCGCGCGAGACCGGGTACCCGGTGATGCTGAAGGCCGCCGCCGGCGGTGGCGGCCGCGGGATCCGCGTCGTGGCCGACGAGGCCGAACTGGTGGCCGCCTTCCCGCAGGCCTCCGGCGAGGCGGCCAGCGCCTTCGGCGACGGCCGGATGTACCTCGAACGGTTCGTCCGCAACGCCCGGCACGTCGAGGTGCAGGTCCTCGGCGACGGGACCGACGCGATCCACGTGTTCGAGCGGGAGTGCTCCCTGCAGCGGCGGCGGCAGAAGGTCGTCGAGGAGGCGCCCTCGCCGGGGATCGACGAGCGCATCCGCGCGGAGATGACCGCGGCGGCGGTCCGCCTGTGCCGCCAGGTCGGCTACCGCAGCGCGGGCACCTGCGAATTCCTGGTCGACGACGAGACCGGCGAGTTCTTCTTCATCGAGATGAACACCCGGATCCAGGTCGAGCACCCGGTCACCGAGTTGATCACCGGGATCGACCTGGTCGCCGAGCAGCTGCGCATCGCGGCGGGGGAGAAGCTCGGCATCCGGCAGAGCGACGTGACCGCGCGCGGGCACGCCGTCGAGTTCCGGGTGTGCGCGGAGAACCCGGACAAGAACTTCATGCCCGGCCCCGGCCGCATCGCCCACGTCCACCTGCCCGGCGGCCCGTGGGTGCGCACCGACACGTGGCTGGCGCCGGGCAGCCAGGTGTCGCCCTACTACGACTCCCTGGTGGCCAAGGTCGTGGTCTGGGGGCACGACCGGGCCACCGCGCTGGCGCGGTCCCGCCGGGCACTGTCCGAACTGGTCATCGACGGGGTGCCGAGCACCACGAGCCTGCTGCTGGAGTTGCTCGACGAGCCGTGGTTCGCCGACGGCAGCTTCGGCACCGGCACGCTCGAACAGTGGCTGGCCCAGCGCGCGGCGACGGGGGTGAGCGCATGAGCGGCGCCGCGGAAGCCCGCTACAGCTGGGGCGGTGACGAGCACATCTTCGTCGAGCTCGCCGAGTCGATGAGCCTGCGGGCCAACTTCCGCGCCATGGCGATCACGACGTCGCTGCGCGCGGACCGGCCCGACGGCGTGCTGGAGATCTGCCCGGCCAACGCCTCCTACCAGGTGCGGTACGACCCGGACGTCATCGAACCCGAGAAGCTCCTCGGGCACCTGCGCGACATCGAGCGGAAGGTCGGCGACGCCTCCGACTTCAGCCTCGCCACCCGCGTGGTCGAAATCCCCGTGCTGTACCGGGATCCGTGGACCACCGAGACGCTCATGCGGTTCCGCGACCGGCACCAGGACCCGGACGCCACCGACATCGAGTACGCGGCCAGGATCAACGGGCTCGCCGACGCCGACGAATTCATCCGCGTGCACTCCGGTTCCCCGTGGTTCACCTCGATGGTCGGGTTCGTGGCGGGACTGCCGTTCATGTACCAGATGGTGCCGCAGGAGCGTCAGCTCGTCGTCCCGAAGTACCTGCGCCCCCGCACCGACACCCCCAAGCAGACGGTGGGGCACGGCGGCTGCTTCGGGTGCATCTACTCCGTCCGCGGCGCCGGCGGGTACCAGATGTTCGGGATCACGCCCGCGCCGATCTACGACCCGTCGCAGTCCGCGCCGGACTTCGCCGACTTCATGGTCTTCTTCCGCCCCGGCGACATCGTGCGGTTCGCCCCGGTCGACCGGGACCGCTACGACGACCTGGTCGCCGAGGTCGAGGCCGGGACCTTCCGCATCCGTTCCCGGCCGGTCGACTTCGCGCTGAAACCGTTCCTGGACGACCCGGACGGTGTCAACACCCGCCTGCTGGAGGTGCTCCGTGCCGATTGAGGTGCGCAAACCAGGCCTGTCCACCACCGTCCAGGACACCGGCCGCAGCGGCTACTACGACGTCGGGATCCCGCCGTCCGGCGCGCTCGACCAGTACTCGCTTACGGTCGCCAACCAGCTGGTGGGCAACGAACCCGGCGCCGCCGCGCTCGAATGCGTCTACCTCGGGCCGGAACTGCTGTTCACCGAGGACGCCGTGGTGGCGATCACCGGCGCGGACCTGCCACCGCGGGTCAACGGGGAGGAGCGGCCGCTGTGGGAGGCGTTCCCCGTGCACGCCGGCGACGTCCTGGACTTCGGCTACGTCAAACGGGGCGCGCGGGCCTACCTGGCGGTCGGCGGCGGCATCGACGTGCCCGTCGTGCTCGGCAGCCGCTCCACCTACGGTCTCGGCAAGCTCGGCGGGGTGTCCGGCGGCCCGCTGGTGCCCGGCGACGTGCTGCCGATCGGGCCCGGCGGCGGGACCCCCGGACGGTCGCTGCCCGACGAGCTCAGGCCCGCCCTGGCCAAGGAGATCGAGGTCCGGGTCGTGATGGGCCTGTACAACCACGTGCTCACCGGCGCCGGACGGCGCGGCTTCCTCGACACGACCTGGACGCTGACCCCGGTCGCCGACCGCGTCGGATTCCGGTACCAGGGCGGCGAGCTGGAGACGGTCGACCGAACACCGCCGTTCGGCGCCGGACAGGACCCGTCGAACATCGTCGACGCCCCGTACCCGATCGGATCCATCCAGGTGCCGGGCGGGGTGGAGCCGATCATCCTACACCGGGACGCGGTGTCCGGCGGCGGCTACATGATGATCGCCACCGTCATCAGCTGCGACCTCGACCTGGTCGCCCAGTCCGCGCCGGGCACCCGCACCCGGTTCGTCGACGTCACCCTCGACGATGCGCTCGCCGCCCGCCGGGAGTACCGACAGCGGGGCCGTCGCGTCGCCGAACTCCTCGCCTAGAAAGGAAAAACCGCCATGCCACACGTCCGCATCGACTGGTTCCCCGGACGCACCGTGGAACAGAAGCGCGAGCTGGCCGAGGTGCTGACCCGCGAGATCTGCCGGATCGGCAAGTGCGCCCCGGACTCCGTGGGGATCGTGTTCACCGACGTGGCCACCGAGAACTGGGCCCGCGCGGGCAAACTCTTCGCGGACGGCTGAGCCGTGGCCACACTGCGCTCGCACGTGCTGGTCGACGCCGATCCCGACGCCGTCTGGAAGGTGGTCGGCGACGCGGCGAACATCGCCGACTGGTTCCCCGCGATGACCGCTTCCACCGGCGACGACACCCGCCGCACGGTCACCTTGCGCGACGGCGCGCGGCTGGAGGAGGAAGTGGTGACCCGCGACCCGGTGCTGCGGCGGTTCCAGTACCGGGTCGTCGGCGGCGACCTCGGCGTGGAGTCGCACCTGGGCACGGTCGACGTGATCGAGGTGCCCGGCGCGGGCTCGCTCGTCGTCTACAGCACCGAGATCGAACCCGCGTCGCTGGCCGGAGCGTTCGACGAGGCGATCTCCGAGGCGGTGGCCGGCTTGCCGGGGTTCCTGTGAGCCGGCCGGGTGCCGCGGAGTGCCGCCGCGTGTTCGGATGGCCGGTCCGGGGGTCCGATCTGGTCCTGGGAGCGGGTATCGGCGCGGCGGCCGTCCCACGGGCGCGGGCCGGGCAGGTGGTGGAGAACCTGGGACGCCAGGGCTGTCGCGCGGCGGCCCTGAGCGTCCCGCCGGTGGTGATCTTCCTGGCCGAGGCCGACGTCCTGCCCGGCGACCTGGACGGCCTGCCTGCCGACGTCCGGGTGCTCACCTCCGGCACCGCCATCCCGTTGCCGGGCGCGCCGGGGCCCGCGCGGTGGCTCGTACCGCCCGACCCGCGGCAGCGCTGGCTGCCGAGCCTGACCGCCGTCCTGGCCGCCGCCCGGGTGGCGAGCTACTGCCACTGACGGTGCCGACGAGCCGAACGGCGTGGCGCTTCCCGCGGGCGGCGGTCACGTAGCACGCTGGCGGCACCATGGCACGCATCTTCATCACCGGTTCCGCCGACGGCCTCGGCCGCCTGGCCGCCCAGACCCTGCTCGACGACGGGCACCAGGTCGTCCTCCACGCCCGCAACCACGCACGGCTCACCGCGGTGTCCGCGCTCATCGACCGGGGCGCCGAGGCCGTCACCGGGGACCTGTCCGATCCCGGGCAGACCCGCGGGGTCGCCGGGCAGGTGAACGCCCTCGACCCGGTGGACGCGGTGATCCACAACGCCGGCGTCTACACCGGCGCGCGCATCCTGCCCGTGAACGTCGTCGCCCCCTACCTGCTGACCGCGCTGATCCGGCGTCCGGCGCGGCTGATCTACCTCAGCAGCGGCATGCACCACGGCGGGCGGGCGGACGTGCGTGGCCGGGACTGGGCGGGCCGGCGCGCGACGGCGTCCTATTCGGACAGCAAGTTGTTCGTGACGGCGCTGGCGTTCGCGGTCGCCCGGCTGTGGCCCGGCGTGTCCGTGAACGCGGTCGACCCGGGCTGGGTGCCGACGAAGATGGGCGGCCCCGGCGCCCCCGACGACCTCCGCGAGGGGCACCGCACCCAGGAATGGCTCGCCACAAGCGACGACCCGCGCGCCCGCACCACCGGCGGCTACTGGTACCACCAGCAGCCGCGCGAGCCGCACGCCGCCGCCAGGGACGAGCGGTTCCAGGACGAGCTCGTGTCCGAGCTCGCGGCCTTCACCGGCACCCGCTTGGCGTAGAGCTAGACCGCCCGCTCCGCGCGGTCGATCTCGTCGAGCTGGTCGAGGATCTCGCCGGGAGAGGACTCGCCGACGACCTTCTGCAGCAGCGGCGTGTGGTCGAGGACGAGGTCGCGCAGGGCACGCAGCGGGCGCGGCGCGCGGTGGAACACCTTGCCCAGCAGCCACGCCTGCTGCGACTGCCGCGCCGTGTGCGGTTTGCGGGGCGTCTCGAACGCCTCCAGCGCGCGGCGCACCGCGGCGTAGTCCGACAGGTCAACCCCGGCCAGCCTGCGGCCGAGGAAGTAACCGTCCTCAATGGCCATTCCGGCGCCGTAGGCGGCGTAGGGCGAAGTCGGGTGCGCCGCGTCGCCGACGAGAGTGGCGCGGCCGCGCGACCACTGCTTCAACGGCTTGCGATCGCGCAGGACCCAGCGTTGCAGGTGCTCCGGCGGCGTGGCGGCGATCAGGCGCGGCAGCGGCTCGGCGAACCCGGCGGCCAGGGCGGTGGCGGTGGCATGCAGGTCCCCGGTGAACTCGGCGGCCGCGTCGTGCGCGGTGAGCACCCACCACTGGAATCCGTCGCGGCCCTGGTGCCGGATCGAGGTCCAGCTGCCCTGCACGGTGCGGTCGTGGGACACCACGCACAGGCCGCGTTCAGCGGTTGCGTCGAAGGTGTAGCCGCCGAAGATGTGCAGGTGGTGCTCCCGCTTCGGCGACTCGCCCCACAGGGTGCGCCGGACCAGCGAGTCGATCCCGTCGGCGCCCACCACCACGTCGGCCTCCAATACCTCACCATCGGCGAGAGCCACGGACACCCCGTTCTCATCCTGCTCGACCGTCTGAACAGGACAGTCCACGCGCAGGACACCGGGCGGGAGCGCGGCCAGCAGGCGCTCGTACAACGCGGGCCGGAGCAGCCCGATGAACCCGCCGCCGTAGTCGCGCACCACCTCGGCGGGCAGGTTTATCGACGCGCGGGTGCGGCCGGCGGCGGTGCGGAACTCCGAGTGGCACGACGCGCCCAGGTCGGTCACGTCGACGCCGAGCAGGCCCAGCGCCTTGATGGGCGGTGGCCACAGGTTGAGGATGTTGCCCGCCGGCCGGGCCCGCGGGTAGCGCTCCAGCAGGACGACGTCGTGGCCGGCCTGGCGCACGGACAGCGCGGTCGCCATCCCGGCCGGGCCGGCGCCGATCACGGCGACGCGGTGGGTGGTCATGGTCCGGCTCCTCGTCGAGTCGAAGGTCAAACCGTAGCGACCGCTACGATCTGACGGAAGAATGAAGTGCGCGCTACGCTTCTGTCAAGCTCGGGAGAGGAGAACAGTGGGCAGTCCGGTGATTCGCCCGCCGCGGCAGAAGCGCACCCGGGAGGCGTGGAACCGCGTGCTCGACGCGGGTGTCGCCCTGCTCGAAGAGGGCGGCTACGAGGCCTTCACCATCGCCGCGGTCTGCGAGCGGGCGGGCGTGGCGCCGCGGGCGCTCTACGACCGGGTCGACGACAAGGACGCGCTGTTCCTGGCCGTCTACGAGCACGGCATCGCCCGGATCCGGGCCGACCAGGAGGTGTTCACCGACGCCGGGCGCTGGGACGGGCTGGCCCCCGAACGGCTCGTGCGTGACGCGGTCGGCGAGCTCGACGGGATCTTCACCCGGCACGCGAAGTTCCTGCGGTCGGTGGTGCTCATCTCCGGCGCCGACGCCGAGATCCACCGCCGCGGCGCCCGGTACAGCCGGGAGGTGGGGGAGCGGTTCGCCGAGGTCGTCCTGCGCGCACCCGTGACGCACCCGGACCCGCCCGCGGCGGTCCGGCTGGTGTTCACGATGTTGTTCTCGACCATGGTGGTGCGGACCGCCTACGGACCGGAGTTCCCCGGCGGCCGGGACGGCCTGGACCTCGGCGACTTCGCCGTGCGGTACCTGCTGGGCTGAGCCGGCGCTCGGGAAACCCGGCGGTTCCGCGCCGCGCAGGGAGGCGTTGCCGCTAGCGTGATCATGCCGGCGCGAGCGAGGGGATGAGGCGATGCAGGCACCGTCGACGGTCGTGCAGCTCGTGCTGCTCGTCCTCCTCGTGCTGCCCGGCATCACCTACCAGTTCGTGCGGGAACGCCGGCGCGGGCCGGTGCCGGGGGAGCGCGACCTCGGCGAGCGCGTGCTGCGCGCCATCGTCGCCTCCATCGCCCTCGACGCCGCGTACGCGATGGTCGCCGGGCCCGCGCTCGTCCGCCTCGCCAAGGGCACCGGGCCTGGCGACTGGACCGGCTTCACCCAGCAGCCCCGCCTCGTCGGCGCGGTGGCCGTGCTGCTGTTCCTCGTCGTCCCGGCGCTCGCGGCCGCCGCCGTGTCGCTGGTGGAACGCCGCCGTCGCGGCTCGCGATACCTGCGCACCCCCACCGCCTGGGACCACGCCTTCCGCGACCGCGAACCGTGCTTCATCCGCGTCCGCCTCAAGGACGGCAACTGGGCGGGCGGCTGGTACGGCCACCGCTCCTACGCCTCCTCCTACCCGCACCCGCCCGAGCTGTACCTCGAATCGGCGCGCGTGATGGGCCCGGACGGCACCTTCGGCGCGCGCGTCCAGGGGACCGCGGGCCTGCGGCTGCGGGCGGAGGACTTCGACGTGCTCGAGTTCGTCGAACCAGGCCAGGGAAAGGAGAACTGATGGAGCACGAACTCACGCCCGAGGAGGCGGAGATCCTGCGCACGAGCGTGTCGCGTGGTTACACGCCCAAGCGCGAGGTCACCGAACCCGACGAGCCGCCCGCCGGATCCGCGGGCACCTCGCAGGCCGCCGAGGACTGACCCGTGACCGGCTGGGGGGAGCGGTTCTGGGACGCGTTCCGGGTGGCCCGGCACAGCCCGGACCCGGCCTCGGTCCAGACGGCGATCGAGTACGGCCGCAAGGCGCTCGCGACCGTGGACGGCGACGAGCGCACCACGTACCTGTCCAACCTGGGCGGCCTGTTGCAGACCCGGTTCCACCAGACCGGCGACCTGACCTACCTGCAGGAAGCCGTGGACGGGCTGATGGAGGCGGTCCTGCTGTCGGCGGACCGCCCGGTCGAGGAAGCCTCCCACGCCAACAACCTCGGCATCGTGATGCACACCGCGTTCCAGCACAACCAGAACCCGGACACGCTGGACGAGGCGGTGTGGTGGAGCCGGCGCGCAGTCGACGGCGCGGCGCCCGAGGACAAGGCCGACTACCAGGACAACCTCGTCGTCGCGCTGCTGACGGTCTTCACCGCCACCGGCGACGAGTACGCGCTGCGGGAAGGCATCCAGCAAGCCCGGGACGCGGTGCGCAACGCGCCGGACGACGAGATCACCAGCCGCAGCCTGCACTTCCTCGCAGTCCTGCTCCGCCGCTGGTTCACGCACACCGGCGATCCCGCGGTCCTGCCCGAAGCCCTCGACGCGGCGCGGCGCGGCGTCGAGCTCACCCCAGCCGGCTCGGCCGAGCAGCTGGACCGTCTGGCGTTCCACTGCCAGCTCCTCGACGACCGCCACCGCCTCACCGGCGCCCGGGACGACCTGGCCGAGCTGCTCGAAGCCCGCACGACCCTGCTCGCGCTCACCCCGCCCGGCGACCCGCGGTACTCGCGGTTCTCCACGAACCTGCTGTTCACGCAACGTGCCTGGACCGCGCTCACCGGCGAGCCCGCCGAACCGGTGAGCAGCGGGAGCCTGGCCGAGCGCGCCGGGGTGGAGGCCGAGACGTGCGGGATGCTCGCCGCCGAGTTCGGCCGGACCCGGAACCCGGAACTGCTGGAACGCGCCATCCGGCACGGCCGCTCCGCGATCGCCGCCACCCCGGCCGGGCACCCGCACCGGGCCGAGCGGCTGGACCACCTCGCCGCGGCGCTGGCCCAGCGCGGCGAAGCGTTCGGCGACCTGGACTCGCTCACCGAATCCGCGGCGCTGCAACGGGAAGCGGTCCGGTACGCGCCGACCGCGGATCCGCGGCGGCCCCAGTACCTGGGCAACCTCGTCGTCGCCCTGAACGCGCTGTTCCTCGCCACCGGCGAGCTCGCACCGCTGACCGAGGCGATCGACGCCGCCCGTGAAGCCGTCGCGACGACGGCCGGGCACCCCCACCATCCGGTGCTGCTCGCGAACCTCGCCGCGACCCTGCACCGCCGCTTCCGCGTCACCGGCGAGCTGCGGATGCTGACCGACGCGCTCGACGTCGCGCGCGAATCCGTCCGCCTCGGCGCCGGCCGCGTGGCCGGGCACGCCAGCCACCTGGGCAACCTCGCCACCATGCTGTCCGACTGGTTCGAGCGGACCGGCCGGGCCGAAGCGCTCGACGAGGCCATCCGCGTCCACCGCGCCGCCGTCGACGCCACCGCGGCGGACGACCCCGACCGTGCGCTGCGCCTGGCGAACCTGGGTGGCGTCCTGGGCACCGCCTACGCCCGGTTCGGCGACCAGACCGCCTTGCGCGACGCGATCGCCGCCCGCCGCGCGTCGGTGGCCGCGGCCGCCGAGGGCAGCCCGGAGCGAGCCGGTTACGTCACCGGCCTCGCCGGTGCGCTGCACGACTGGTTCGCGCGCCCCGGCGCCGGTGAGGAGGACCCGGCGATCCTCGACGAGGCCGTCGCACTGGCGCGCGAAGCCGTGCGGGCGCGGGAGGGTGAGTCGTTCTCGCGGACGACGACGCTGAGCACGCTGGCCGACGCGCTGCGGCTGCGGTTCCGGCGGTTCGGCGACCGGGACGCGCTCGCCGAGGCGCTCGCCGTGTATCGCGAGGCCGCGCTGTTCGCCGGATCCCCCACGGTCCGGCGGGTGGAGGCGGCCGACAGGTGGGGGGGAGCTGGCCGCCGAGGGCGGGTTGCCCGCGTCCGCGGCCGAGGGCTACGCCGTCGCGGTCGGTCTGCTGCCCCAGCTCGCCGGCCGCCGGCTCGACCGGGGTGACGCCCAGTACTGGCTGGGCCGGTTCGCCGGGCTCGCGGCCGACGCCGCCGCGTGCGCCCTCGACGCGGGCGACCCGGAGGGCGCGGTGACCATGCTGGAGTCCGGCCGCTGCGTGCTCGCGGCTCAGGCGCTCGACAGCCGCGGCGACCTGTCCGAGTTGCGGGAGCGGTCGCCCGAGCTGGCGGCGGAGTTCGAGGCGCTCGGCGCGGAGTTCGAAACCGACACCAGCCGGGACCGCCTCGCGCTCGCCGGGGAACTGGAGGAGCTGGCCGCGCGGATCCGGGAACTGCCCGGGCTGGACCGGTTCCTGCGGCCGCCGTCGCTCGCCGACCTGACCGCGCAGGCGCACGAGGGTCCGGTCGTCTACGTCAACGTGAGCGGCTACCGGTGCGACGCGGTGATCCTCACCCCGGACGGCGTGCAGGTCCGGCCGCTGCCTGACCTGAGTTCAGAGGCGCTGCGGCAACGGGTGCGTTCGTTCCGCGCCGCGCTCGCTGCGGAGCCGGACTCGCGGTTGTTCGCCGAGCGCACGATCCACGAGACGCTGGAATGGTTGTGGGACACCGTGGCGGGCCCGTGCTGGACTCGCTCGGTGCGGCGTCGCGGATCTGGTGGGCGCCGGTCGGGGTGCTCAGCCTGTTGCCGCTGCACGCCGCCGGTCACCACCGCGACGGCGGTCCCACGGTGGTGGACCGGGTGATCTCGTCGGTGACGCCGACGGTCCGGGCGCTGGCCCACGCGCGGGCTCAGGGACGGGGAGGTGGCGACCGGCTGCTCGTGGTCGCGATGCCGTCCACACCGGACGGTCCCGACCTGCCCGGCGCCCAGGCCGAAGCGGAATTCCTCGCTGCCCGGGTGGCCGGCGCCACGGTGCTGACCGGCCGCGACGCCACCCGGGAAGCTGTGCTGGACGCGCTGCCGAGCGCCGGCTGGGTGCACTTCGCCTGCCACGGCTACAGCGACCCGGCCAACCCGTCGGACAGCCACCTGGTGCTGCACGGTCAGGCGCCGTTGCGGGTGGTCGACGTGTCCCGCCTCCGCCTGTCCGGCGCGCAGTTCGCATACCTGTCGGCCTGCGACACGGCCCGCACGACGGAAACCCTGTCCGACGAGGCGATCCACCCGGCGGCGGCGTTCCAGATCGCCGGATTCGCACAGGTGGTGGGCACGTTGTGGCGGGTCGACGACGCCGTCGCGCCGTCGCTGACGCAGCAGATCTACACCGACCTGCTCTCGTCCGGAGCCCAAACCGCGGCCGCGGCGGTGCACCGGACGATCCGCGCGCTACGGGACCGGTACCCGAACCTCCCATCCCTCTGGGCAGCCCACGTCCACTTCGGCGCCTGACAGCAAACGATCTTGATACCAGACTGGTATCATGGACAGCATGGCGATGACACTGCGCTTGACGGAGGAGCAGGAGCGCGCGCTCGCGATGCTCGCGGAGGCTCAAGGCGTGAGCAAGCACGAGGCAGTGGTGCGTGCTATTGGTGAAGCCGCGGCGCGCCGGGTTCGGGATGATCGGGTGCGCGCCCTGTCCGAGGAGGGACGAAGCCGGTACGCCTCGTTGCTCGACCGGCTGGCCCAGTGAGGATCGACTACCTCGATCTGGAGGACCTGCTCGCTCTCGCATCGGATCTGGGAGTGCCGAAGGTGCGGGATGCGGGCCTGCTGGACTCCGCGGCGCACCGCCCGAAGGTGTCGGTGATGGGGCAGGACGCCTACCCCGGCCTCCATGAGAAGGCTGCGGTCCTGCTCGAGTCGATCGTGCGCAACCATCCGCTGATCGATGGCAACAAGCGGCTTGGCTGGATGGCCGTCTTCGTGTTCTACGGTCTGAACGGTCTCGATCTCGATGCGCCCGAGGACGAGGCGTACGACCTCGTCATCGGGGTTTCCACGGGTGCGGTCCAGTATGCGGAGGCCGCGGAGCGGTTGGCCCGATGGACCCGGCCTGACCTCGCTCCGCCGCGTGGTCCCGCCGACTTCCGCTTCGAAACCTGACTGCGGTTCGCGGAACCTGGTCAACCGTCCCGTGCGCCGCGCACCCGCCTCGGTGTGCAGCGCACCAGTCCGGCTTGATGCGGATTCCGCAGGCGTACACCCACATGTGCTCGTCCTCCTCCCCCTTCTCGCCACGCGGCGGCAGGACCCGGACCACCCAGCCGCGCCAGTCCTCGGTCGGTTTGTTCTTGCAGGCGCCGCGCGAATAGAGCGGCATGTACCTGCTGCTGTTCGG
Source organism: Amycolatopsis sp. 3B14 (assembly GCF_050958625.1). Taxonomy (NCBI): domain Bacteria; kingdom Bacillati; phylum Actinomycetota; class Actinomycetes; order Pseudonocardiales; family Pseudonocardiaceae; genus Amycolatopsis; species Amycolatopsis sp. 3B14. The sequence goes on along the minus strand of NZ_JBHZEN010000040.1, from coordinate 80,121 downwards.
TGCGTTTTCGGCGCATTCCCAGCCGCCCCCGGTGAGGGCGTACCCCTCGTCGACGCACACTGTCTCGTCCTGATCGAACTTGCCCCGCTTCCAGCGCCGCGGCGTTCTGGCCGCCCAGCAGACGTGTCCCGGATCCCGCGCCCGGTTGCGAAATCGCCGATGATCATGAGCGACGCCTGGCATGTGTGTATAGTGTGTGTATGGCGAGGTTGAACGTCTATGTGCCCGATGAGCTGGCAGAACGCGCCAAGGCTGCGGACCTGAACGTATCCGCGCTGGTGCAGGCGGCGATTGCGGACGAGCTGCAACGCCGCGCCACGGACGCCTGGCTGGACGCCCTCCCGTCGCCGCGGAGAACAGTCTCGCACGAGGCTGCTGTCGAGGCCTTGGACGGCGCCCGCGCGGAGCTGGCCGGTGCCGAGGATGAGTGACGCGCCGGCGGAGATCGCGGTCCTGGACGCGTCGGTGCTCGTGGACTTGCTGGCCGGCACCGACTACGCCGCCGCCGCGAAGAAGCGGCTCGCCGGTACCGTCCTGCACGCGCCGGCGCACCTGGATGCCGAGGTCCTGTCCGCGCTGGGACGACTGGAGCGCGCCGGGGAGCTGCCTGCTTCCGAGGTCGACGTGGCGCTGAACGCGTTGGCCACGATCCCCCTCACGCGGCATCCGGTCGTCGAACTCGCCGCCGGGGCCTGGGCGCGCCGGGCGGACCTCCGTCTCGCTGATGCGCTCTACGTCGAACTCGCCGCGCGCCTGCACGCCCGGGTTATCACGACCGATCACCGTCTCGCCCGGGCGACCTCCCTGGCCGAAGGGATCAGCCGGTAGTCGACCCGCCACGGGACTGAGCCAGCGCGACCCCTGCCAACGGTCCTCGACGGCTACGCGCCGACAAAGCGTCCTCGCGTTCTAGACGTTCGTCGGGCAAGCCCCGGTCGCCGCAGTGATCGGGGCCTCCTCGTAGGCCTGCACCGGTGTCGTGCAGCCGGTGGGCACCAGGTGGTCGTCCTGCTGTACGTAGGTCACCCAGTACAGCGGCGCGAGCGCGAAGCTGGGCTCGTAGGTGCTCTGCCGCACCGCCGCGTCCGGCAGGCCGTCGCCGTTGAGGTCCCGCACGTCGGCCGCGACGCCCTCCACCGCGGTGTCCACCACCGTGATCTTCGTGTCCACCCGCAGCGCCGCGACGGCGGCGGAGTGCGCGCCGAACTCGAACGCGACGGCACACCGCCCCGCGCCGCAGAGGCCGGCCGTCACCCGCTCGTAGGGTTGCCCGTCGCTGCCGCGAACCTGCGTCGTGTCGACGAGGTTTGCGCCGTCCCAGTACGCCAGCACGTTGCCGCCGACTCCGTGCAGCCCGTCCAGCCGGTGCCCGCCCGGCAGCGCGGCCGAGAACATCGTCTCGCAACCCTGTTCGCAGCCCGGCACAACCGGCGGCGGCCCGGCAACCGGCGGTGCCGCAGGCCTCGTCATCTCAGCGGCCGACGGGATCGCCAACGTCAAGACGCCCAGCAAGGCCAGCATGCAGCGGCGAAGCCCCCTCTTCATGTGCTCCATTGTGACGCGCTACGGACGGGGCCTGCATGGCGGTGCGCTGGCGGGCGCTGGGACGGCTGGAGCGTGCCGGGGAGCTGTCCAGATCGGCTGCGTCCGACAACGGTCTGCCCGGGCTTTCCCTCTGCGCCGGCAGCAAGTCCTCGATCCGGACACCGCGAGACGCGAGGTGTCGAACCGTTCTTCGGAAGCAGTGGGCGGCCCGCGTCCACATCGGACAGTGATTGACGTGCGGCCGACTCGCCGGCGGTAGGCAAGGTCCCGGGGGTGAGCCGCTCGAGCACGCCGCCGACGGCGCCGCCGTGAGGCGCGCCGCCTTCCGTGGTCGGCGCGGCGGCCCGGCGCGGCTCACCGTTGACTCCTCTCCCATCTTGTGGCAATACTATCCGCACAACGAGATGACTTACCACTGTGTGGAAACCTGCAAGGAGGCAGAATGCGGATGTCGGTGCTGGGGCTCGGCGAGGCCGGGACGCTGTACGCGGCCGGCCTTGTCGCGCGCGGCTGGACCGTGGCGGGGTACGACCCCGCCGACAACGCGACGCCGGCGGGCGTGGAACGCGCGGACACTCCGGAGGAGGCGGTCCGTGACGCGGACGTGGTGCTCAGCCTGGTGGGCGGGCGCGCCGCGGTCGAAGCCGCGCAGTCGGTCGCGCCGTTCCTGCCGCCCGCGGCCGTGTACGTGGACATGAACGCGGCCGCGCCCGAGGTCAAGCGCACGATCGCGGGAATGGTGGGCGAGAGCCGGTTCGCCGACGTGGCGGTGATCGGGCCGGTGCCCGCCCACGGCGCCGCCACCCCGGTGATCATTAGCGGTCACGCCTCCGCCCGGGCCGCCGCGACCTTCGAGCAGCTGGGTGCGCGCGTGGACGACATCGGGGGAGCACCCGGTGCGGCGTCGGGCCGCAAGTTGCTGCGCAGCACCTTCATGAAGGGCCTGGGCGCGCTGATCGTGGAATCGGTCCTGGCGGGTCGCGCGGCGGGCGCGGAGGACTGGGTTCGTGAGCAGATGGCCCGCGAACTGTCCGGCGGAGACGCGGCGGTGAACCGGCTGCACGACGGCACGCTCAAACACGCCGCCCGGCGCGCTGGTGAAGCCGACGCGGCCGCGGCGCTGCTCGATTCGCTCGGGGTGCTGCCGGTGATGACCCGGGCCACCGCGGAGGTGCACCGCGGCCGCGCGGACGCCGCGCTCGCCCCGGCCGAGGACCTGTGGCCGGAGTTCGAGGGACTCGCCGTCGCCAACATCGGCGACGCACGCGATCGTATGGGCATGCTCGATGGCGGAATCCGCGCCCTGTGGAAGGGCGCTCGAGTGGTCGGGCGCGCCCGCACGGTGTGGGTGCCCCACGGCGACAACCTGGCGGTGCACCGGGCGATCGCCTGCTCACGGCCGGGTGACGTGCTGGTCGTCAACGGTGGCGGCGACACCAGCCGGGCGCTGCTGGGCGAGCTGATGGCCGAGCGCGCCAAGCGCCGCGGGGTCCGGGGCATCGTGGCCGACGGGGTGCTGCGCGACGTGAGCGAACTGGAGAAGATCGGCTTCCCGGCGTGGGCCCGCGGCGCCTGCCCGGCCGGACCGTACAAGAACGGCCCGGGCCAGGTGGACGTGCCGGTCGCGGTCGGCGGGGTGGTCGTGCGGCCCGGCGACGTGGTCGTCGGCGACGACGACGGCGTCATCGTGATCCCCGCGGCCGAGGCCGCGGCCAGCCTCCTCGGGGGCCGCGCCGTGGAAGCCGACGAGGCGCAGCGCCGCGCCGCGATCCTCGCCGGGACCGCGTGATGGCCGGGGTGTGGGCACTGCTCGCGTTCGTCGCGGTGATCATCGTGTGGAACGCGGTGTTCAAGCGCAACATCGGTGAGGCGATGATCCTCGGGTTCGTGGTCGTGTGCGGGTTCGCGGTGTTCGGCGGCACCGAGGACGGCGGATCCGCGTGGTCGGCAATCGAGCACGCGGTGGTCGACTCGATGCAGGAGGAGGTCACCTTCGCCGGGCTGGCCTTCGTGTTCATGTCCTACCTGCTCGCCAAGACCCCGGTGCTGGACAAGCTGATCGACCTGCTCAACTCCGTCCTCGGGCGCCTGCGTGGCGGCCCGGTCTACACGGCGACCGTCGCCGGGGGCATCTTCGGTGCGATCGCCCACGTCGGCGCCGCCGTCACGGCCGCGGTCGGTTCGGTGACCGTGCCGTGGATGAAACGGTCCGGCGTCAAGCCCGAACTTGCCGCCACCGTGGTCGCCGGCGGCGCCGGGATGGGCGTGACGTTCCCGTTCTCGGCCACCATGTTCATCCTCGTCGGCGGGCTCGCCGCGCAGGGCATCATGCAGGCCGACGAGATCGTCAAACCCCTCGCCATCGCCGGACTGTGGTGCCTGGGCTACCGGATCGTGCTGTCGTGGTTCCTGATCCGGCGCAACGGCATCGAACCGATCGCCGAGAGCGACCGGATCCCGTTCTGCCGCAGCCTGCGTTCCGGATGGACCTCATTGCTGCTGTTCCTGCCGATTCTCGTCCCGCTGCTGCTCACCCGCGGCCCGGTCGCCGAAGCGCTGGGCACCTACTCCGGCGTCGGCGAGGCCCTGAAGAAGCCCGTCGCACTCGCCGACGGCACCAAACTGCCCGCGCAGCCCTACTCGATGCCGGACGTGATCAGCCTGATCACCTGGATCCCGGTGCTGATGATCGCGCTGGTGCTGTTCCTCGGCCGCAAGCACCTGCCCCGCACCGCCTCCGGGTGGTGGTCGGTCATCGGCAAGGCGGCGCCGTCCTTCGGCGTCATCGGCATCACCATCGTCGCCGCGTTCTCCGCCTCCAACGTCCTGGCCGACCTCGGCCTCGCCGGGCAGCTGGAGACCGTGCTGTCCGGGCTCGACGCGCCCGCGTGGATCATGGCCATCGCGATCGGTGTGATCATCGTGGCCATCGCGATCCCGCTCACCGCGAGCGCGACCATGGCCGCGGTGGGGCCCGTCGCGGTGGCCGCCCTGGTCGGCGCCGGCGTTCCCGCACCGATCGCCGCGGCCGCGGTCCTGATCTTCGCCTCGACCGAGGGAGCGTCGCCGCCCTCCGGCGCGCCGATCTACGTCGCGGCCGGCATCGCCCGGGTCGACCCGGTCAAGACCTTCCTGCCCCTGCTCAAGTACTACTGCCTGCCCATCCTCGCCCTCGGTGTCGGCATCGCCGTCGGTGTCCTCCCCGTCTGACGCCGAAACGGAAGGAACAGACCCATGAGTTCAACGATGAACCAGATCACCTCCCGTCCGAACCGGACAGTCCGGATCGCCACCTTCCTCTTCGCCCTCACCGTCGTGTTCTTCCTCCTCGCCGGACTGGCGATCGTCGTCGGGCAGATCGCCACTCTCGCCGCGGGCGAAGCCACCGCCTCCCGCCACTGGGCCGCGGCCGTCGCTCCCTACGCGTTCGGGGGCGCCTCCGTCGCCGGGTTGCTGTCCTTCGCCCTCTCCTACAGCAAGCAGGACCCCGACCGTGACTGACCACCGCATGGACGTGCCCACGTATGCACAGCTGCGTGGGCACGTCCCGCCCGGCTCCAGCTGGCGCGTCTTCGAGCACGACCCCGAACGCGGCATGGCCAACTTCGCCGGTCCCGCGCAGGTTCTCGACGCGCTCGCCTGCGTCAGGCGCGGCGCGGTCTTCAGCCTCGACCACGCCCTCGACGCGTTCGACCCGCCGATGGCGCGGGCGCGGAAAGCGCCGCGCCACGAGCTGCTTTCCGCGCACGCCGAGGCTCGCGACGACGTGCTGCGCGAGTTCTATCTGCAGGCCACCTCGCAGGTCGACGGTCTGCGGCACCGGCGCGCGTCCGGGTACGGCTTCTACAACGGGGTGCCCGATGACGACATCCGGGCGGGGCGGCCGGCGCTCGGTGTGCAGCGCTGGGCCGAGAAACCGATCGTCGGACGCGGCCTGCTCATCGACGTGGCCGGACTTCTCGCCGCCGAGGGTGCGCCGCTGGACCACCGGCATGGTCCCGCGCTGGACGTGGACATCCTCGACCGCGCGCTGCGCGCCCAGGGCGAACGCGTACGTCCCGGGGACCTGGTGCTGGTCCACACCGGGTGGGCGCGCTGGTTCCTCGACGCCGGACCCGCCCTGCGCGCCGAAGTCCGCGAGGCCCGCCGCGCCACCGGCTTCCGGCAGACCCACGACCTGCCGGAGTGGCTGTGGGACCACCAGGTCGCATTGTTCGCCACCGACACCTTCGCCGTCGAAGTCCTGCCGGTCGCCGCCGACACCTTCCTGGCCGGCGCGCCCGAGGACGCAGGCATGATGCACCAGGAGCTCATCGCCAAGCTCGGCGTGCCCCTCGGGGAGCTGTGGAACCTCACCGGCCTGGTGGCCGACAGCCGGGTCCACGGAAGGTGGGACGCGCTCGTCACCGTCAAGCCCCTGCACCTCGTCGGCGGGGTCGGCTCGCCGCCCAACGCCACCGCACTCCGGTGACTGTGCTCACTGTGTGGGAAGATGTGGCTCATGGCCGAGCCGGACAAACCCGCGACGAGCATGCGCTCGCTCGAGCGGGCCATCGACATCCTCGAGGTCATCGACTCGAGCCAGCACGCCCTGCGGCTGACCGAGATCGCCCGGCGGGCCGGGCTGCCGGTCGCCACCACCCAGCGCATTCTCGGGGTGCTCGAGGCGCGCGGCCGCGTCGAACGGGATGCCAACGGGTACCGGCCCGGGGTCGCCCTGATCTTCGGAGCGCACGCCTACCTCACGACGAGTCCGCTGCTGACCGCCGCCCGCCCGATCCTGCACGACCTCGCCGCCGCCACCGGTCTGACGGCGTCCCTGTTCAAGCGGATCGGCTGGTCCCGCGTGGTGCTCGCCCGCGTCGACGGCGCCAGCCCGCTGCGCTACGAACTGCCCATCGGCGAACGGCTGCCCCTTCACCTCGGCGCGGGCAAGGCCCTCACCGCGCAGTTGACCGACACCGAGCTGACCGAGTTCCTCGAGCAGCTCGGGAACCTCGGTCACCCGGACCGCGGTCGCGTCGACCACGACGACTTCCTGGCCGAGCTGAAGACCATCCGGGACCGCGGATACTCCCAGGCTCGCGGTGAGCGCGAACCCGGGATGGCCTCGGTCGCCGCCGCCGTGCCCGACCCGGCAGGCGCCACCGCCGCGGTCCAGGTGACCGGCACCTTCGCCGACATCCCCGAAGACCGAGTCCCCGAGCTCGGTGTGGAACTCCAGCGCGCGGCGCTCGCGATCGCGCGCCGCATCTCCTGAGCCGGAGAGCCGGCAGCACGAGCCATTTGGTCATCCCACCGCCGCTGCGGGGTTATCGCGCTCGGTCGCGGATAACGGCTTTCAGCGCCTGTGCCACGGTGGCCACGGCGGGGTGACCGGCCGTGCCGCGGCGGCGGCTGACCGAGATCTGCCGCGTGCCGTGGGCTACCGAAACGGCCACCAGGTGCGACAGTTCGGGCGGCACGGCCAGCCGTGGCACGATGGTGACCCCCGCGCCGGCCTCGACCAGGCGCGCCATGTCGCCGAAGTTGTCGATCCGGTGGGTGATCTGGGGTGTGAAGCCGGCGGCCCGGCAATTGTGCAGCAGCGAGTCGATCGACGGGGCGCCCTCCGCGGCCGCTATCCACTCGGCTTCGGCGAGCGCGCGCAGGCCGTCCCGCTCCACCCCGGCGTGCGCGGGCGGTGGCGCCAGCAGCACCAGCGGGTCGGCCGCCAGGAACTCCGACTCCAGACCGTCGGGCAGGGTCTGGCTGCGGAACGAGTAGTGGTAGGTGATCGCCAGATCCGCCTCGCCCGCCCGCAGCGCGTTCAGCGCCGGTTCCTTGATCGCGGTGACCAGCCGTAGCTTCACGTCCGAGTGCCGCAAGCGGTCCAGCACGGGGCGGGCGAGCGCCATCAGCGCGGTGCGGAACCCCACCAGGGTCACCGTCCCGGACGTGCCCTCCCGCGCGGCCGCGACCGCGCTTTCGGCCTCGTCCAGCGCCTGCAGCACCTTCGCGGCGTGCCGGACCAGCACCTGCCCGGCGTGGGTCAGCCGCAGCACCCGCCCGTCGCGGCGCAGCAGCGTGCTGCCTGCCTCCTGCTCCAGCGCCCGCAGCTGCTGGGACACCGCGGAGGTGGTGATGCCGTGCAGCTCCGACACCGCGCCGAGCGTGCCGTGTTCGGCGAGGTCGCGGATCAGCAGCAGCCGCCGGACGTCGTACATTCCCACAGCCTGGAACAACCTTGGGCGCTTGTCGACGCTTCCCACATAATGACCAGGCGCCTTCCGTTAAGCGAAACTGCACGAAACCCGTAGTGGGATCGAGTTGTTCCGCGATAGCGTCCACATAGGACGCAACATGTCGTCTTGATCCGTGGGATCCGTTGGAAGAGCCCGTGGTGCGCCGTATCGTCGCGTCTGGCACCGGCGCTCTCATCCACCATCCACAAAGGATGCTCCAGTCCCCACGGGAGAAGTGCAATGTCCGATCTTCGCAGTACCCTCGCCAACGCCGGGGTCCCACGCCGCAGATGGCGCTGGGTGGCCGCGGCGATCGCGGTCGTGGTGATCACCGGGATCGTCGTCGCGGTCGTCCGCGGCGGCGGCTCCGGCGAGGCCACGGCCGCCGGCCAGCCCGTGCGCGGCGGCACCCTGCAGTTCGCGCTGATCGACTACCAGCGCAGCCCCGACCCGCAGTGGGGCACCAACTACGCCGAATCGCTCATCGGCAACAACATCACCGACAAGCTCACCTGGCAGGACCCGGCCACCGGCGAGATCACGCCGTGGCTGGCGCAGTCCTGGGAGTACAACAGCGACCTCACCGAGTTCACCTTCCACCTGCGCCGGGACGTGACCTTCAGCGACGGCTCGCCGTTCGACGCCGAGGTGGTCAAGGCCAACTTCGACCAGTACGTCCACGGCGACCCCGCGCTGGGCATCCTGCCCAATGGCGCCTCGCTGCTGCGCGGCTACCGCGAAACCCAGGTGCTGGATCCCTACACCGTCAAGATCAGCTTCGCGCAGCCGCTGGCCAGCTTCCTGCAGGCCTCCTCGTTCACCGCGAACGCCCAGCCCGGTTTCCTGTCCCTGTCGACGCTGAAGCTCAGCGCCGACCAGCGCACCGACCCGACGAAGGTGATCGGCACCGGCCCGTTCGTCTACGAGTCGTGGGAACCGCAGGTCAAGACCGTCCTGGCGCGTCGCGCCGGCTACCACTGGTCGCCGCCCGCGCTGCACCACGAGGGCGAGGCCTACCTGGACAAGGTCGTGTTCAACACGATCCCGGAGGCCAGCGTGCGCACCGGCTCGCTCGTCTCGGGCACCGTCGACGCGACGCTGGACGTCGGCACCACCGACGAGAAACCGCTGGCCGACCAGGGGTTCCAGATCATCCACCGCGGCGTCTCGGGCACCGCGATCTACTTCGCCTTCAACAGTTCGCTGTTCCCCACCAACGACATCGCCGTGCGCAAGGCCATCCAGCTCGGCTGGGACCGGCAGGCGATCGAGAAGACCATCCTCACCCCGTCCTACTCGATCGCGAAGTCCATCCTCGAACCGTCGGTGCCCGGATTCGCCGACTACAGCGGCTCGGTCCTGAAGTACGACCCGGATCAGGCCAGGCGGCTGCTGGACCAGGCGGGCTGGGTGCCCGGGCCGGACGGGATCCGCGTGAAGGACGGCCGCAAGCTCACCGTGAAACTGCTGGGCATCAGCAACCTCGTGGTGAACAAACCCGCCTACGAGTCGGTGCAGCAGGACCTGCGGGAAATCGGCATCGATCTGCAGCTCACCGTCGTCCCCATCCCGGACTACACCGCGCAGCAGGCCAAGGCGAAGACCGACTGGAACATCACCGCCGCCAACCGCTCGCGCAACGACCCGGCCGCGCTCACGTTGCAGTTCGGTCCGTCGGCGGGCAACAGCACCTACCTCTCCGCGGACTCCACGGGCGTGGACGTGAACGAGGTCGCGCAGGTGCTGGGCAAGCTGGAAACCACCCTGGACCCGGCGACCCGCAACGCGTACGCGAAACAGGCGCAGGACCTCCTGCTGGAGAAGTACGCGCTGGTGAACCCGGTCTACAACCCCTCACAGGTCATCGCGCACGCCCCGTACGTGCACGGGATCGTCTTCGACGCGCAGTCCCGCAACCACTTCGTGGACGCGTGGAAGAACCCCGGGAACTGACATGCTGCGTTACGTCGCCGGCAAGGCCGGCCGGGCGGTGTTCGTGGTCTGGGCCGCGTTCACGCTGACCTTCATCCTGCTCTACGTCCTGCCGGCGAACCCGGTCGACCTGCTCTTCGACCCGGCCGAGGTCAACTCGGTGCCGCCGGAGGTGAAGGCGGCGGTGGCAGAGAGCTACGGCTTCACCGAGCCGGTGCTGGTGCAGTACCTGGACCGGCTCGGGCACGCGGTCCGCGGTGATTTCGGCACCTCCGCCCAGACGGGCGCGTCGGTGGCCTCCTCGATCGCGGGTGTCCTGCCGGCCACGCTCGGGCTGGCCGTGGGCGCGCTGGCCCTCGCGCTGGTCATCGCGTTCGTCATCGCGCTCGTGGCGACCGCGGCCCGGCAGCGGTGGCTGCGCAACCTGGTGGAGTCGCTGCCGACGGCGTCGGTGTCGATCCCGGTGTTCCTGTCCGGGATCCTGCTGCTGCAGATCTTCGCGTTCCGGCTGGGCTGGTTCCCGGCGTTCGGCGAGCGGGGCTGGCAGAGCCTGGTGCTGCCGCTGGTCACGCTGGCGATCCCGGTGTCCGGGCCCATCGCGCAGCTGCTGGTGCGGTCGTTCGCCACCGAGTTCCGCTCGGGGTACGTCACAACGAGCTGGGCCAAGGGCGCGACCCGCGCGCGGATCATCGTCGGCGACGTGTTCCGCAACGCCAGCCTGCCCGCGCTGACGATCGCCGCGGTGACGTTCGGCAGCCTCATGGTCAACGCGGTCATCGTGGAGACCGTGTTCGCCCGCAAGGGCCTCGGCCGGATGACCCAGACCGCGATCAACACCCTCGACCTGCCGCTGGTGCAGGGCATCGTGGTGTTCGTCGCCGCCGCGTTCGCGCTGATCAACCTGGTCGTGGACCTGGTGTACCCGCTGCTGGACCCGCGTCTGCGCGCCACGCTCGCGGTCGCCGGGGGAAGGGGGACCCGATGACGGCGACCGTCCTGGCGCCCACCCGGTCCGGCGCGCTGCGGCGCCTCGGGGAGGCGGCGCGCCGGCCCGGGCTGGTGCTGGCGTGGGTGATCGTGCTGGTGGCGCTGGGGTGGGCGCTGTTCCCGTCGCTGTTCACCTCCTACAGTCCCTACGCCGGCGACCCGGACGCCAGCTTCGCCCCGCCCGGCGCCGAGCACTGGTTCGGCACCGACCGGCTGGGGCGGGACCTGTTCGCCCGCACCGTGCACGGGGCCGGCACCACGCTGACCGCGACCCTGTTCGCGGTGCTGATCGGGTTCGGCGCCGGCTCGCTGCTGGGGCTGGTCGCCGGGTTCGCCCGCGGCTGGGCCGACACCGCGATCATGCGGGTGGTCGACGTGTTCCTGGCGATCCCGAACCTGTTGCTGGCCATGGTGATCGTGTCGGTGCTGGGTTACGCCACCGACAACATCGCCCTCGCCGTGGGGATCTCCTCGATCGCGTCGTTCGCCCGGGTGATGCGGGCCGAGGTGCTCTCCGTCGCCTCACGGGACTACGTACGCGCGGCCTACGGGCTGGGGGTGCGCAGACTCGGCGTCGTGGTGCGGCACATCGTGCCGAACTCACTGAGCTCGGTGCTCGCACTGGCGGCACTGGAGATCGGCTCGGCGATCCTGTCGGTCGCCGGGCTGGGGTTCCTCGGTTACGGCGCCCCGCCGCCGGAGCCGGAGTGGGGGTTGCTGGTGGCCGAGGGCCGCGACTTCGTGGCCGTGCACCCGTGGATTTCGCTGCTGCCGGGCGCGGCGCTGGCCGCGGTCGTGCTCGCCACCCACCGGATCAGCACGTCGTTGAGAAAGGACCACGGATGAGCGAGGACCCGCTGCTGCGGATCACCGGCCTGGCGGTCGACTACCGCACCGGCCGTCGTGCCTGGACCACCGCGGTCCACGACGTCAGCCTGCACGTCGAACCCGGCGAGTTCGTGTCGCTGGTCGGCGAGTCCGGATCGGGCAAGACCACCGTGATCCAGGGTGCGCTGGGCCTGCTGCCGGACTCGGCGCGGATCCGGTCGGGCACCATCGAGTTCTCCGGTGTGGACGTGACCGGGTGGAACGACCAGCGGATGGCGCTGGTGCGCGGCAACCACGTGGGGTTCGTGCCGCAGGACCCGAACACCTCGCTCAACCCGGTCAAGCGGATCGGGCAGCAGGTGGTCGAGGCGGTCCGCTTCAACGAACCGGGCAAGCGGACCGCGGCCGAGCACCGGGCGGCCGCGCTGGAGAGCCTGCGCACCGCGGGCCTGGCCGACGCGGAGCGCGTGTTCGGGCAGTACCCGCACGAGTTGTCCGGTGGCATGAAACAACGCGCGCTCATCGCGATCGCGCTGGCGGGCAAGCCGAAGATCATCGTCGCCGACGAGCCCACCAGCGCGCTGGACGTGACGTTCCAGAAGGTCATCCTGGACCACCTGGAGCGGCTGCGCGAGGAGCTGGGCATCGGCATCCTGCTGGTCACCCACGATCTCGGGGTGGCGCTGGACCGGTCGGACCGCATCCTGGTCATGCGGGGCGGGCGGATCGTCGAATCCGGTCCGGTGCGGGAGGTGCTGGACGCCACCGCCGACGACTACACGCGACAGTTGCTCGACGCCAATCCGGCGCGTCACGCCGGGCGGCTGGAACCGGCGTCCGGCACCCCGGTGGTCCCGGGCGAGGTGGTGTTGCGGGCGAACGGTCTGAGCAAGACCTACCAGCTGCGGGGCCGCGGTGAGCTGCGTGCCCTGGATGCCGCGGATCTGGTGGTGCGCAAGGGAACCACGCACGCGATCGTGGGCGAGTCCGGGGCGGGGAAGTCCACGCTGGCGAGCATCCTGGCCGGTTTCACGACCGCCGAGGCGGGCACGGTCCACCTGGGCGAGCGTTCGCTCACCGGGCTGCGCGGAGCCGAGTTGCGCGCCGTGCGCCGGGACCTGCAGTTCGTGTTCCAGAACCCGTTCACCTCGCTCGACCCGCGGTGGACGGTCGGCAAGCTGGTGGCCGAGCCGTTGCGCGCGTTCGGGCTCGGCGGCACCCGGCGTGAGCGGACCGGGCGGGTGGTCGAGCTGCTGACGGCGGTGGCGCTGGACGAAAGCCACCTGCACCGCCTGCCCGGTCAGCTGTCCGGTGGTCAGCGGCAGCGGGTCGCGATCGCCCGCGCGCTGGCGCTCACCCCGCAGGTGCTGGTGCTCGACGAGGCGGTCAGCGCGCTGGACGTGGTGGCGCAGGCGCAGATCCTGCAGTTGCTCGTCGACCTGCAGGCCGAGTTCGGGCTGAGCTACGTGTTCGTCACCCACGACCTGGGCGTGGTCCGGCTGATCGCGCACGACGTGTCCGTGATGAAGGACGGCGCGGTGGTCGAGACCGGCCCGGTGGAGCGGATCTTCGGCGCCCCGGAGCACCCCTACACCCGAGAACTGCTGGACGCGATCCCCGGCACGCGCCTGGCCGCGGCCGGCGCGCGGTAAGGAGCGAACAGTGCTGCACCTCAACGTCAACATCCTCAACGCGGGCGTGTTCGGCGGGTCCTGGCGGTTCCCCGGCACCGACGGCACCGCCAGCTACACGATCGAGCACTACACCTCGATCGCGAAGAAGGCCGAGGAGGCCAAGCTCGACGCCGTGTTCCTGGCCGACGGCCCGGCGCTGGACCCCGGCATCAAGCACCGCACCGGCAACAACTTCGAGCCCACCACGGTGCTCGCGCGGATCGCGGCCCGGACGGAGCGGATCGGGCTGATCGGCACCCTGTCCTCCTCCTACAACGACCCGGTCGAACTGGCCCGCCGCCTCGGCGACCTCGACCACGTCAGCGGCGGCCGGTTCGGCTGGAACGTGGTCACCACCGCGGGACCGGTGGCCGCCCGCAACTTCGGCCGCGACGGCGAGATCGACCACGCGGTGCGGTACCAGCGCGCCGCGTGGTTCACCCAGCAGGTGGTGGCCGCGTGGGCGTCGCGCACCCGGTTCCCCTCGCCGCAGGGCCGTCCGGTGGTGGTGCAGGCCGGCGGGTCCAGCGACGGGCGCCGGCTCGCATCCCGCGTCGCCGAGGTGGTGTTCTCGGCAGACCAGGACCTGGAGCACGCGCGCGCCTTCCGGGCGGAGATCCGCGCCGGTGCCGTCCAGTTCGGACGCGACCCGGCGGAGATCGTGGTGCTGCCGGGGCTGTCCACCGTCGTCGGCAGCACCGAGGCTGAGGCGAAGCGGCGCCGCGAGTTGCTGGACGAGCTGCTCCCGGACGCCTACGGCCGCGGCCGGCTCGCGGCCCAGCTGGGGATCTCGCTGGACGGCCTGCGCGACGACGAACCGATCCCCGCCGGCCTGCTCGTGGAACCCGACGAAGCGGGCGGATCGCAGACGTTCTACCGGGTCGTCAAGGAGATCATCGACCGGGAGAATCCGACACTGGGCACGTTGCTCAAGCGGTTGTCCGGCGGTGGCGGGCACCGCATCGTCACCGGCACCCCGGAGCAGATCGCCGACGACATCGAGACCTGGTACCGCGCCGGCGCGGCGGACGGGTTCAACGTCATGCCCGACGTGCTGCCCTCCGGTTTCGACGACTTCGCCGACCACGTCGTCCCCGAACTGCGCAGGCGCGGGCTGTTCCGCACCGACTACGACGGCACCACGCTGCGCGCCCACCTCGGCCTCGGCCTGCCTGCTCTGGAAGGAGCCGCTTGATGAGCACGATCGTGCAGCTGGCCCTCGCGGTCGGCGACCGCGTCTCGCTGGGCGAGGCGAGCGCGCTGACCGCGCTGGCCCGGGAGTCCGGGGTGGCGGCGATCCGCCTGGCCGACACCCCGCACACCCTCGACCCGACGGTGACCGCGTCCCACCTCGCCGGAGTCCACAGTGGAATCGGCTTCGTCGCCGAGGTGCCGACCACGCACCACGCGCCCTACAACACCGCGCGCCGGGTGTCGTCGCTGGACCGCGCCACCGGTGGCCGGGCGGGCATCGCCCTGCTCGCCGGGGACGGGGACGAGGTCAGCGACGCGACCGCCCCGGATCCCGCCGCGGCGGATCCGGCGCGGCGGTGGAGCGAGTACGCCGGTGTCCTGACCCGGCTGTGGGAGTCGTTCCCGCGGCGGGCGCTGATCGGCGACCAGGAGGCGGCTCTGGTCGTGCGGGAGGAGCTGATCCGGCCGGTCGGTCACGACGGCGTGTACTACCGGGTGGCGGGTCCGCTGGACGGGCCGTCGTCGGCGCAGGGCCGCCCCGTGGTGGTCGCCGACCTCGGCGTCCTCGACCCGGCCGCGGTCGCGGAGTCCGCGGATGTCGTCGTGGTCGAGCACGCGGCCGGGGCCGACGACGCCCTCACCGAAGCGCTGCGCGCGGTGGGCCGCGACCGCCGGGAGGTGACGTTGCTGGGCCGGGTCCCGGTGGGTTCGCCCGCGGATGTCCTGGCGTGGGTGCACGAGCACCGGCTGGACGGAGTCGAGCTGGTGCCCGCGGGCGGCGCCGGCGAGGTGGTGGCGGTGCTGCGGGCGTGGGCGACCGAGGCCGCCCCGCCACCGACGCTGCGGGCCGCGCTCGGCCTGCGGGCGGAGGTGGCGGCATGACCGCGGTGGCCCCCGCCCCGACCGTCGAGGGCATCCGCGCCGCGGTCGCCCCGATCCTCGCGCGTTTGCGGGCGACCGCCGCCGTCCGGGAACGCGCTCGGGACTACGCCTTCGCCGACGTCCGGGCGCTCGCCGAGCAGCGGATCACGCTGACCGGGATCGCCGTGCGGGACGGCGGGGCGGGCGGCTCGGTGCGCGACGTGGCCGACCTGGTGGTGGCGATCGCCCGCGCCGACTCGAACGTGGCCCAGGCGTTGCGCAGCAGCTTCCTCACCGCGAACCGGGTCGCGACGCGGCCCGAT
Organism: Amycolatopsis sp. 3B14; assembly: GCF_050958625.1. Lineage (NCBI taxonomy): Bacteria > Bacillati > Actinomycetota > Actinomycetes > Pseudonocardiales > Pseudonocardiaceae > Amycolatopsis > Amycolatopsis sp. 3B14. The sequence goes on along the minus strand of NZ_JBHZEN010000040.1, from coordinate 64,554 downwards.
CTGCCGCACCGGGAGGTGACGCTCCGGCGGTTGCGGGCCGGGGACCTGTTCGCCGGAACCAGCAACGAGCGCACCGGCGGCGCCAGCGGTTCGGTGAGCACGACGTTGCGCCGCGACGGCGACGGTTACCTGCTCAACGGCGAGAAGTACTACTCGACCGGCGGGCTCTACGCGTCGTGGTTCTCCGGCTCGGCCCTGGACGACAACGGCGACGTCGTGTTCTTCACGGTGCCGGTGGACCGGGCGGGGGTGCACCGGCTGGACGACTTCGACGCCGTCGGCCAGCGACTGACCGCCAGCGGCACCACGGGGCTGGTGAACGTCCGCGTCACGGCCGAGGAGATCGCGCCGCGGGACAACCACCTGCTGGACAACCCGTGGCTGGGATCGTTCGCCCAGCTGTACCTGGCGGCGATCGAGGCGGGCATCGCCGCGGCCGCCCTCGACGACGCCGCCGCGTTCGGCCGCGAGAAGGCCCGGCCGATCAAGCACAGCTCGGCGTCGAGGTCGGTCGAGGACCCGTACGTGCGGGAGACCGTGGGGGAGATCGCGGCACGGGCGCACGCCGCGCGGTCCGCGGTGCTGCTGGCCGCCGAGGTGCTGGAGCGCGTGCGCGGACTGAGCGGCGCGCAGGCGCGCACGGCGGGGGCGGAGGCCGCGGTCACGGTGGCGCAGGCCGGTGTGGTGGCGATCGAGTCCGCGCTGCGCGCCGCCGAACTGCTCTTCGACGTCGCGGGCGGCTCCATCACCGACCGCGACCTCGGCTTCGACCGGCACTGGCGCAACGCCCGCGTGGTCGCCAACCACAACCCACGGCGCTGGAAGGCCGCGGTCGCCGGCGCCTACCACCTCACCGGCGAGGAACCGCCGACGACCGGGCTCTTCTAGGAGGACCACGTTGACCCTCGAACCCACCCGGGTGCTGGGACGCACCGGCGTCCTGCTCACCCCGCTCACCCTCGGCGCCATGAACTTCGGCCGCCGGCAGGACGAGGCCGCCGGCGTCGGCATCATCCACGCCGCGCTGGACGCCGGGATCACCGCGATCGACACCGCCGACGTCTACGGCCAGGGCCGCTCCGAGGAGATCGTCGGCAAGGCCATCCGGGGCAGACGCGACGACATCTTCCTCGCCACCAAGTTCTCCGGCCGCGTCGGCGACGACCCGCGGCACGCGGGCACGTCCCGCCGCTGGATCGTGCGCGCCGTGGAGGACAGCCTGCGGCGGCTGGGCACCGACCACCTCGACCTCTACCAGGCCCACCGGCCCGACCCGCGCACGAGCCTGCTGGAAACCCTGCAGACGCTCAGTGACCTGGTGCGCCAGGGCAAGATCCGCTACTACGGCACGTCGGTGTTCCCGGCGCACCAGCTCGTCGAGGCGCACTGGCTGGCCGAAAAACACGGCCTCATCGCCCCGCACACCGAGCAGCTGCCCTATTCACTGCTCGTGCGCGGCGCCGAACGCGAGGTCTTCCCCGTGACACGCAAGTACGGCGTCGGCGTGCTCGGCTACGGGCCGCTCGCCGCCGGCTGGCTGTCCGGGAAGTACCGGATCGGTGGCGGGCAACCGGAGTCGGCGCGCGCCGATCTCGTGCCCGGCCGGTTCGACGTCTCGCTGGAACGCAACCAGCGCAAGCTCGCCGCCGCCGACGCGCTCGCCCGGCTCGCCGAGGACACCGGGCGGTCCCTGGTCGACCTCGCCGTCGGGTTCGCGCTCACCCACCCGGCGGTGAGCAGCGTGATCATCGGCCCGCGCACCAGCGAGCACCTGGCCGCCTACCTCAAGGCCGCCACCGTCGAGCTGGACGAGGACACCCTCGACCGCATCGACGAGATCGTCAGCCCCGGCACGCAGTTCCTCGAACGCGACACCGGCCGGGAATTCCCCGTCCGCGACAACAGGAAGGCCCCATGAGCACCTACACGCCCGCCGACGACCGCTACGACGCAGCCGAGTTCCGCCGCGCCGGCCACTCCGGTCTCGACCTGCCCGCGTTCTCCTTCGGGCTGTGGCAGAAGTTCGGCCCCGGCTATTCCTACGACACCCGGCGCGAGATCGTGCTGCGCGCCTTCGACCTGGGCATCGCCCACTTCGACAACGCCGACCGCTACGGGCCGCCGCACCGCGCCGCGCAGGAGTTCTTCGGCCAGGTGCTCGCGCGCGACCTCAAGCCGTACCGGGACGAGCTGATCCTGTCCACCAAGGCAGGCAACCCGATCGGCAAGAGCCCCTACCTCAAGGGCGCCTCGCGCAAGTCGCTGCTGGCCTCGCTCGACCACAGCCTGCGCGACCTGGGCACCGACTACGTCGACATCTTCTACAGCCACAGCCCGGACGAGAGCACCCCGCTGGAGGAGACGGTGGGCGCCCTGGTCAGCGCGGTGCAGCAGGGCAAGGCGCTCTACGTCGGCATCTCCAACTACCAGCCGGACCGGGCGCGTGAGATCGCCGGGCAGCTGCGGCGGGCCGGTGTCCCGCTGCTGGTCCACCAGCCGCGGTATTCGATCTTCGACCGGCGGCCGGAACGCAACGGCCTGCTGGAGCTGGCCGCCGCCGAGGGGTTCGGCCTGATCGTGTACTCGCCGCTGGCGCAGGGGTTGCTGACCGACAAGTACCTGGTGGACATCCCCGACGGCGCGCGGGCACGGGACAGCGCTTTCCTGTCGCCGGAGGTCATCGACGACACCTACCGGCAGCGGGCCGCGGCGTTGAACAAGATCGCGGCCGACCGTGGCCAGTCGCTGGCGCAGCTGGCGCTGCAGTGGGTGCTGCGCCGCCCGGAGGTCACCTCGGCGTTGATCGGCGCCAGTTCGGTCGCGCAACTGGACCACAACGTGCGGGCGCTGGATTTCCCGCCGCTGACCGAGGCGGAGCTGGCGGCGATCGACGAGCACGGCGTGCACGGCACCGGGCTGACGCTGTGAACGCCCCGATCGGTGCGGGGGTCGAGGACGGGCGGCCGTTCCGGCTGAACTTCCTGCTGCACCTCGACGACGACCTGGCGCCGGCGCGGGCCTACCGGCAGGGGATCGAGCTGTTCCGCATCGCCGAGGAGCTGGGCTACGACTCGGGCTGGGTGATCCAGCGGCACTTCCGGCAGGGCAAGGAACACGTGTCCGCGCCGCTGGTCGTGCTCGCCGCGATCGCCGAGCACACCAGCCGCATCGGGCTGGGCACCGGTGTGCTGGTGCTGCCGCTGGAGGACCCGCTCAAGGTGGCCGAGGACGCGGCGACCCTGGACGAGCTGTCCGGCGGGCGCCTGGAACTCGGGGTCGGATCGGGGCCGTTCCCCGGCGCGTGGGAGGCGTTCGGGCGGGACCTGGACCGGCGGCACGACGAGTTCGACGCCGCGGTGGCGCGGCTGCACGAGGTGCTCGACGGCAAGGCGCTCAACAGCCTCGGCGAGGTGCTGCACCCACCCGGCGCCGGGGTGCGGCAGCGGCTGTGGCAGGCCACGACCAGCGCTCCCGGCCGGGCCGTGGCGTCCGCGGCGGCGGCCGGCCGCGCCGGGGACGGGCTGCAACTGTCCCGCGCCACCGCGTGGAGCGGCGGTTCGGTGCGCGAGGCGCAGCAGGCGCAGGCGGACTGGATCCAGGCCTACCGGGCGGCGTGGACCGAGCCTGGTCGCGCGCCGCGGGTGCAGGTGTCGCGGGCGGTCTACCCGCACCCGGATCGGGCGGCGGCGGTGCGGCTGGTGACGCCCGGGGTGCGGCGGTGGCAGAGCTGGCAGTCGCACCGGCGGGACGCCGCGGGGCTCGGTGTGGCGGAGTACCTGGCGGCCGACCACGCGCTGCTCGGCCCGGCCGCGGAGCTGGCGGGAGAGCTCGCCGCCGACCCGGCCCTGCGACAGGCGACCGACCTGCTGGTCAGTTTCGTGCCCGGAGTGCCCGGCTTCGACGAGCACGTGCGGCTGCTGACGGACACGGCGACGGAACTCGCGCCGTTGCTGGGATGGAGCCCGGCGTCGTGACCTTCCACCTGAACCTGTCGTTGATGACGCCCGGGCACTTCCGCACCGCGTGGCGGCTCCCGCACGCCGACCCACTGGCCTATGTGGACATCGACCACTACCGGCGGCTCGCGCGGATCGCCGAGCAGGCGAAGATCGACGCGGTGTTCCTCGGCGACAGCCCGGCGCTGCGCGGCGAGATCGAGGACGCGCCGGGCACCGGTCTCGACCCGCTCGTGCTGCTGGGGCACCTGGCGGCGATCACCACGCACCTCGGGGTGATCGCCACCAGCTCGACCACCTACAACTTGCCCTACAACCTCGCCCGGCGTTTCCAATCGCTGGACCACGTGACGCGAGGCCGGGCCGCGGTCAACGTCGTCACCACCGGCAGTCCCGCGGCGGCCGCGAACTTCGGTCTCGCCGAGCACCCGCCGAAGGGGGAGCGGTACCGGCGGGCGCACGAGTTCCTCGAGGTCGTCACGCGGCTGTGGGACAGCTGGGACCGGGGCGCGATCGTCGCCGACAAGCGGGGCGGCCGCTACGCCGACCCCGACCTCATCCACCGCATCGACCACGTGGGCGAGTTCTTCTCGGTGGCGGGCCCGCTGCCGGTCACCGCGGGACCGCAGGGGCGGCCGGTGATCGTGCAGGCCGGCGGGTCCGCGGAGGGGCTCGCGCTGGCGGGGCGGTTCGCCGACGTGGTGTTCACGGTGGCGCAGACCCAGGCCAAGGCCGTGGCCTTCCGCGACGACATCCGTGTGCGGGCGGCCGGAGCCGGGCGCCACCCGGACGACGTGAAGGTCTCGCTCGGCGTGGTCGTGCTCGTCGCGGAGACCGAGGCGCAGGCCCGGCGCCGGGAACAGGAGCTGTACGCGACACTGCCGATCGAGCGGTTGTCCGCCGCGCTCGTGGCGAACCTCGGGCTGCCGCCGGACAGGTTCGGCCCGGATGATCCGATCACGGTCGCCGATTTGCCGGACCGGGTGCCGGAGAGCGCCTTCTCCACCGGGTTCAGTGCCTCCACCCGCGCCCTGATCGCGGACGGGCCGCGCACGCCGCGGGAGCTCGTCCAGCGGGGCGCCGGGGGATCGGGGCACCGGCTGCTGGTCGGTTCGGCCGAGCAGGTCGCCGACGACCTGCAGGCGTGGTACGAGGCCGGCGCCGCCGACGGGTTCACGGTGATGCCGGCCGACACCGCCGTCGACTTCGAGAACTTCGCCCGGCTGGTCGTGCCGATCCTGCAGGAGCGCGGCCTGTTCCAGACCGGGTACCGCCACCCGACCCTGCGCGGCCGTCTCCTGGCGCGCCTGACCGAGGGAGCATTGTCGTGAGTGCCGAATTCCTGTGGTACATCCCGAACCAGGCCGAGCCCGGCCACCGCGGCGACGCCGTCACCGCCGACCACAACAGCCTGGACACCCTCACCGCACAGGCGAAAGCCCTGGAGGAGCACGGCTGGGGCGGCGCGCTGATCGGCACCGGCTGGGGACGGCCGGACACCTTCACGGTCGCCACCGCACTGGCCGCGCGCACGACGACGTTCCAGCCGTTGATCGCGGTGCGGCCCGGCTACTGGCGGCCGGCGAACTTCGCCTCCGCCGCCGCGACACTGGACCACCTCACGCAGGGGCGGGTGCTGGTCAACATCGTGTCCGGAAAGGACAACCTCGCCGCCTACGGCGACAGCGAAGGCGACCAGGCCCAGCGGTACGCGCGCACCAAGGATTTCCTGCGGATCGTGCGCAGGTTGTGGACGGAGGAGAACGTCACCTTCCACGGCGAGCACTTCAGCGTGACCGACGCGACGGTGGCGCCGCGCCCGGTGGTGCGGGGTGAGCGCCGTCATCCGCGCCTGTACTTCGGCGGCGCGTCCGCGGCGGCCGAGGAGGTCGCCGCCACCGAGGCCGACGTGCAGTTGTTCTGGGGCGAGCCGCTGGACGGGGTCGCCGAGCGGATCGACCGGCTGGAGCGGCTGAGCGAGAAACTCGGCCGGGAGCATGCGCCGCTGGAGTACGGGCTGCGCGTGACGACGCTGGTGCGGGACACGACGGAGCAGGCGTGGGCCGACGCGGAGGCGAAGGTCGAGGCGATGGCGAAGGGCGCGATCAGCCGCGACCCCAACCGGTTCGTCGCCACCGGCCAGCAGCGGCTCCTGGAGCTGGCCACCCGAGGCGACGTGCTCGACGACAACCTCTACACCGCGCCCGGCCGCTACGGCGGTGGCGGCGCGGGGACCACGTGGCTCGTCGGCTCGGCCGAGGACGTGGCGAAGTCGCTGCGCCGCTACCAGTCGCTGGGCATCACGCACTTCGTCCTGTCCGACACCCCGTACCTGCCGGAGATCAAACGCCAGGGCGACCAGCTGCTGCCGTTGCTGAGGGAGGACAGCTGATGACGGTCGAGGACCCCTACCGCGCCCGGTACGGTCCCGGCGCGCCGACGGACCTCCCCGATCTGTGGAGCGACCTGGTGGCCGCGCAGCTGGCCCACCGCTCGGTGCGCGCCTACCTGCCGGATCCGGTCTCCGACGCGACGCTGACCACGCTGATCGCGGCGGCCCAGTCCGCGCCGTCGTCGAGCAACCTGCAGTTGTGGAGCGTGGTCGCCGTCCGTGATCCGCGGCGGCGCGCCCGGCTGGCCGAGGTCGCCGGCGGTCAGCGGCACATCACGGAGGCGCCACTGCTGCTGGTGTGGCTCGCCGACCTCGCCCGCGCCCGGCGGATCGCGGCGGAGGCGGGCGCCTCCGGCGAGGGGGCGGACTACCTGGAAAGCGCTCTGGTGGCCGTCATCGATGCCGCGCTGGCGGCCCAGAACGCCGCGCTGGCCGCGGAATCCCTCGGGCTGGGCACGGTGTTCGCCGGCGCGTTGCGCAACGACCCGCTCGCGGTGTCGCGCGAGCTGGGGCTGCCCGCACACGTGTTCCCGGTTTTCGGGCTCGTGGTCGGGCATCCGGACCCGGCACGAGCCACCGAAATCAAGCCGCGGCTGGCGCAACGCGTGGTGCTGCACCACGAGCGCTACGACGACTCCGCGCAGGCCGACGGGATCCGCGACTACGAGAAACTCCTGGCCGACTTCTACGCCGAGGCGGGCCTGGAGCCCAGCTGGGTGCGGCGGGTGGCGGACCGCTTCGGCAGCGTCGAGGGACTGCGCGGCCGCGACAGGCTGCGCGAAGCGTTCCGGCGGCAGGGTTTCCAGCTGCGCTGACGCTAGCTCGTGCATCTCCACCCGGGTGATGCGCTTCCGCCGGGCAGCGAACCCATCACCCGGGACGCGATGCGGTGCCCGCCTCGTCGCCGCCGCTCCAGTCCGCATAGGACTCCCACGCGCCCAGCGTCAGCTTGCTTTCGAAGTGCCGCCGCTCGCCCGTCACGGGGTCGGTGAACTCGAGCGTCTTGGCCAGCAGCTGCAGCGGGCGGCGGAAGTCGTCGAGCGGGGCCTCGACGACGGTGGGGTAGAAGCGGTCGCCCAGGATCGGGATCCCGAGGTGGTTCATGTGGACGCGCAGCTGGTGGGTGCGCCCGGTCGCGGGCACCAGCCGGTAGCGGCCGCGGCCGTCCGCGTGCTCGAGCAGCTCGACTCGGGTCTCGGCGTTGACCGGCCCGGCGACTTCGCGCGCGGTGAGGCTCCCGCGGTCCTTGACGATCCGGCTCCGCACCGTGACGGGAAAGTCCAGGTGGGGGTCGTGCCGCGCGATCGCCTCGTACTCCTTGGTGACGCGGCGGTCCCGGAACAGGGTCTGGTAGCGGCCGCGGTACTCGCGCCGCGTGACGAACAGGAGCAGCCCGGCCGTGGCGCGGTCCAGCCGGTGCGCCGGGCTCAGCTCCGGCAGCCCGAGGTCGCGCCGCAGCCGGACGAGCGCGGTCTCCAGCACGTGCTGTCCCCGCGGAATCGTGGCCAGGAAATGCGGCTTGTCGGCCACCACGAGGTGCTCGTCGCGGTGCACGACGCCGATCGGGAACGGCACCGGCACCTCGTCGGGCAGGTCGCGGTGGAACCACACGAACCCGCCCGGCCGGAACGGGGTGTCGGCGGTGACCGGGCCGTTCTCGCCGGCGATCCGTCCCTCGGCGAGCATCTCGTCGAGCCGTCCCGCGGGCAGGCGGCTGAGGCGCTCGGCGAGGTGGTCGCGAATCGTGGTCCACGGCCCCTCGGCGGGCAGCTTCAGCCGCGCCGGGGCGAGCCCGTGGCGCTGCGGCAGCGGGGCCGGCCTGTGTGACACGGGTGGACCCTACCGGCGCCCCCGGGAGGTTCATCGGCCCTATTGACAAAAACTTCTTTTACATAAAGACTCATTTTTGTCATGAGAGATGTCGTTTACCTCGATCAGATCGAGCAGGCTGAGGCCCTGCTCAAGCCGCAGCGCATCGAAGTGCTGCGGCGACTCGCCGAGCCCCGGTCGTGCACCGAGGTGGCCCTCGAGCTCGACCAGACCCCGCAGCGGGTCTACTACCACGTCAAGCGCCTGCTGGACGCCGGCCTCGCGCGTCAGGTGGCCCAGCGCCGGGTCCGCGGGATCCACGAGGGGATCTACCAGGCGGCAGGCCGGTCCTACTGGCTGTCCCCGGCCCTGGTGGGCCGCATCGGGCTGCGGCAGACCCGCGACCGGCTCAGCCTGGGTTACCTGGTCGACCTGATGGAGGACGTGCAGGCGGACATCGCCGCGCTCGACCTCACCCGCCCGGACCTGCCGTCGATCGGCGTGTCCGGCGACATCCGGGTGCGCCCGGAGCAACGCAAGGCGTTCCTCGACGAGCTGCAGCAGACACTGCAGGACCTGTTCACCCGCTACGGCGGGGCCGAAGGCGACGCGTTCCGCCTGGCCGTCGCCTGCTACCCGAGAGGAGAACCCGATGACCGAACCTGACCTGCTCCTGACCGCGATCGTGCCGACCCCGCCGAAGGAGACCTACCAGGCGCTGACCGATCCGGCCGCGCTGCGTGTCTGGCTCGCCGAGCACGCCGAGGTCGACCTGCCCGGCAGATACGAGTTCTGGGGCCGCTACACGCCAGACGGCGCCGAACCGCACCAGCGCGTGCTGCACGTGGACGAGCGCACCATCCGGTTCGCCTGGACCGTGGACGGGGTGGCGGCCACCGTCCAGTTCGAGCTGGCCGAGGACGAGGACGGCACCTTGGTCACGCTCACCCACAGCGACCTGCCCAGCTTCGAGGAGGTGATCGCGGACCAGGCCGGCGCCCGCGGCGCGCTCCAGACGTTCTGGTCCCTCGCGATCGCCAACCTCGCCGACTACCTGGCCGGCCGCGAGCTGACCCCGATGGTCGACTTCACCTCCAGCGACCTGCGCGCGTCGGTCGTCATCGACGCGGCCCCGGACGAGGTGTTCGACTCGATGATCCAGCCGGAGGTGTTCCGCAAATGGTTCGGCGCCAACGTGGACATCGAACCCCGGCTGGGCGGCCGCTTCGCGATGGGCGGGTTCGACCTGGACCCCGGCGGAGCCAAGTTCGTCGAGTTCGAACCCGGCCGCAAGGCAGCCCTGCTCTTCGCCGACGGCGAGACCACCAGCTGGGAGCTGGACGGCTCCGGCGGCAAGACCCGGCTCACGATGATGCACAGCGGCTTCGACCCGGACAACCCGCCCTACCCCGGCTGGGCAGGCTGGCTCGGCGGCATCGCCGGGCTCCGGCGCTACCACGAACTCCCGGGCCGGCACTCGATCTGGCGCCGGGTCGAGATCGCCGGTGTCCCCGAGGGCATGCTGACGGTCGACCAGTGAGACGTGTGCCCCGGAACCCGTTCCGGGGCACACTCACGCCGTCGGCTGTCTCAAGGGGACAGTTCCTCGAGCACCTGGCCTTTGGTTTCCACGGCGTGCCGGATGGTGACCACGCCGCCGATCAGGGCGACCACGGCGAAGGCGGCGAAGACGTAGCGGATGCCCAGGCCGGCGACGACGAAGCCGACGAGCAGCGGGCCGGCGGAGGACGCGGCGCGCAGCCACGCGCTGCCGAACCCGGTGCCCACGGCGCGCAAGCGGGTGGGGTAGAGCTCGGCGGAGTAGAGGTACAGGGAAAAGGCGATGGTCTGCAGGATCGCGTAGGCGATCGGGGCGAGGATCACCACCTGAGTGGCGGTCGTGGCGCCGAGGGCCGTGAGCACCACCAGTGGCACGGTGGCGGCCAGGAAGGCGATGGCGTACCAGCGTTTGCGGCCGACCTTGTCGATGTAGAGCGCGCAGAGCACGGAGGCGACGACACCGACGGCGGAGGTGATCCAGCCGTAGAGCAGGCTGGTCTGCAGGGGCAGGTCGAACACCTGCCGGTAGAGCGTGGGCAGCCAGGTGACCAAACCGTTGTTGATGACGTAGACCGTGATCCACAGCGCCCACAGCATCAGGGTCCGCTTGAGGTAGATGCCGCGGAACAGGTCGCGCCACCCCGCGCCGGTCGCGGCTGCGGTGACCGGGCGGGCGACGGGCTCGGGCAGCGGTTTGCCTTCCTTGACGGCCTCCCGTTCGAGCATGGTGACGACCTTGTCGGCGCGGTCGAACTTGCCCTTGGCGGCGAGCCAGCGCGGGGATTCGGGCATGAGCACCCGCAGCGGGATCATCAGCACGGCCGGGACGAGCCCGACGACGAACAGGGCGCGCCAGCCGAACTCGGGCACCAGGAAGTAGCCGGCGAGCCCGGCGAAGAGCAGGCCGACCGGGAAGATGACCTCGTAGAGCAGGAAGAACCGGCCGCGTTTGCGGGCGCCGACGAACTCGTTGATGTAGGCGCTGGCCACCGGCACCTCGCCACCGGTGCCGATGCCCTGCAGGAAGCGGAACACCAGCATCGAGGCGCCGCTCCAGGCGAACAGGCACGCGATGTCCATCGACACGAACAGCACGATGGTGATGAGCAGGGTGCGCAGGCGGCCGATGCGTTCGGCGAGCCAGCCGAACAGGATCGCGCCGGCGAACTGGCCGACGTAACCCGCGGAGAGGATCAGGCCCACCCACGCGGGGGTGAGGTGCCATTCGGTGACCAGCTTGGGCATCGCGAAGGCGATGACCAGCACGGTGTAGGCGTCGAAGAAGGTGGCGGTGCCGATGATGACGCGGATCATCAGGAGCCGGCGGGTGACCGGGAGCCGCTCGAGCCGCGCCACCAGCGCGGCGTTGGCCTTGGCGGCCGCGCCGGCGCTGCCGGCAGCGAAAGTCGTCATGGGTTTCGTTTCCTCGCCCTCCGCCGCGGTGCGGAGTCGTGGGGACAACATTGTCGCCGGTCCCGGCGGCCGGGCCGCCGCCGGGACGCGAGTGGAGCTCAGACGAGTTCGGCGCTCTTGAGCGCCTGCACGATCTCCTCTTCGGCCTCGGGGGAGAGGTCGATCAGCGGGGAGCGGACGCCGGCGTGCTCGAGGATGCCGCGCGCTTTGAGGCCGAGCTTGAGGGCGACGGTGCCTTCCATGTGCGAGCCGCGGTGGTAGACGGCCTTGGTGACCGGCAGCAGGCGGTCGTGCACGGCCCGGGCGGCGGGGTAGTCGCGGGCCTTGCCTGCGGCGATGAGCTCCAGCAGGGGCTCCGGCGCGAGCCCGCCGTAGCCGACGAGCAGGCCGTCGACATCGAACATGGTGTGCAGCAGGTACTCGTCGTGGCAGGACAGGATCTGCAGGTCCGGGTGCTCGCGGCGGAGCACCGGGATCTCGGTGTCCCAGCGGCGCATGTTGCGCACGCCGTTCTTGGTGGCGAACACGCCGTCCTGCGCGGCGATCTCGAGCTGGGTGTCCAGGTCGTAGGTGGCCTTCGTGTTGTCCGGGTACTGGAACAGGATGCAGGGCAGCCCGGACTCCTCGTAGATCGCCCGGTAGCGGTCCTGCGGCGCGCCTGCCTGGTAGCCGAAGCGCAGCCAGCCGTGTGAGGGGTAGATCAGCCCGGCCTTGGCGCCGGCGGCGACGGCCCGCTTGGCCTCGGCGACCGCGACCGCGGTGCCCTCGCCGGTGATGCCGGCGATGACCGGGATGTCCACGGCTTCGACCAGGTTGGCGATGGTGGCGACCTGCTCCTCCTGGGTGAGGAAGGTGCCCTCGCCCGCGTGGCCGAGGATCACCAGGCTCTGCACGCCGTCGTGCCCGGCCAGCCAGGTGCCGAGCTTCGCCATCGCGGCGTGGTCCACCTCGCCGTCCGGCGTGAACGGGGTGACCGGCGCCGGGTTGAGGCCGCGGAGGTCCAGTGTCATCTCGAAGTTCTCCTTCTCGTCGGCGAGTTTGGGAACGGTTGCGGGAACGTTCCCATAGAATGCGCCACGTGCCTCCCGCCGTCAACAGCGAGTCCGGAAAGTCCTCGCCGACCAGTAGCCTGACCCCCGTGGTGACCATCCTCGACGTTGCCCGGGCCGCCGGGGTCAGCAAGTCCACCGTGTCCCGTGTCCTGGACGAGCGGCTGCCGCACTCCACCAGTCCCACCGCCGAACGGGTGCGGCGGGTCGCGGCCGAGCTCGGCTACGTGCGCGACCCACTGGCCTCGGGGCTGCGCCGGTCGGGCACCAACACGGTGGGCGTGATCGTGCCCCGGCTCACCGACACCGTGATGGCGATGCTCTACGAGGAGATCGCCGCCGCCGCGGGGAGCCGGGGGATGTTCGCCATCGTCGCCACCACCGAGGACAAGCCCGACACCGAACGGCTCGCGGTGCAGACCCTGGTGCGCCGTCGCGTCGACGGGCTGATCCTCACCACGGCACGGCTGGGCACGCCCACCGCGCGGGACGTGCCACACGCGCTGGCCCTGCGCACCGACGGCATCGGCCCGGCCGCCGTCGGCGACGACCGCCTCGGGGCGCACCTGGCCGTCCGGCACCTGCTCGACCTCGGCCACCGGCGCATCGGCCTCGTCGGCGGCCCCGGTTACGCCTCCAGCGCCCGGGAACGGCTCGCGGGCTACCGCGAAGCCCTCGACCAGGCCGGGATCGGCTTCGACGACCGGCTGGTCGCCGGGGACGCGTTTTCCATCGAATCCGGGGAGATCGCCGGGCGCGACCTGCTGGACCGGGCCGACCGGCCCACCGCGATCTTCGCCGTCAACGACAACACCGCCATCGGCGTGATGGCCGCCGCCCACGCGCTCGGGCTGCGCGTGCCCGAGGACCTGTCGATCGTGGGCTACAACGACATCCCCATCGTCAGCCGCCTGCCCGTGCCGCTGACCACCGTGCGCGTCCCGTTCGGACAGATCGCGGCCGGCGCGCTGGAACTGCTGACCGAAGCCTCCCGCGGCGAGCAGCCCCGCACGCTCGTCGCCACACCCACCCTCATCCCACGGCGCTCCACCGGACCCGCGCACACGTGACGGCGTCGCTGCCGGAGCAGTGACCAAACGCGACGGTGGGCGTTCCTGGCGCAGGGACCCCTGCCGACGAGGTTCAGGCGTGCGGCTCACCATCGCGCCCGGCCAGGTGGGGCAGTCGCGGATCACGGCTTTCAGCGTGTGCAGCTCCCACACTGCGCCGACCGTCCCGTGTTCGGCGCGGCCGCGGATCCGCGGCAGCCGCCGCTGTTGCGAGCAGGCGGCCGACGCGTGTGGACTACAAGCTAGCGGAGCAGGTAGTGCAGTGCCCGTTCAGCGCGGTCCGGGTCCGGGGGCTCGCCAGTGATGGCGTCGGTGTAGACGAACGATTCGCCGACGCGGACACACAGGTAAGCCAGGTCGTGCAGGTCGATGCCCGTCACGGACAGGGCGCCTGCCTCGCGCTCCTTGTTCAGCAGCGTCTCGACCAGTGCGACGAGCCGGGGCTGGAACGTGTGCCCGCCGCGGGTGAGGACGCGTAGCGCCGTCTCGGTTTCGGTGGTGAGGAAGTGCCGCATGCCGGCATGCGCGAGCGTTTGCCGGACGAACGCCGACATGGTGTTCGCGATGCGCGTGCCCCCGGTCCCCTCCGCCGAGGCGTACGCGCCGAGCATCGTCCGTTCGCCGAGCCGCCACACCACCTCGGCGAGGATCGCGTCCCGGTCGCCCAGCCAACGGTAGACGGTCACCCGGTTGACGCCGAGCGCCTTGGCGAGGTCGTTGACCTCCACCCGCTGCCGCGCGTTGAACGTCCGCACTGCCAGGTGCAGGGCGCTCTCGCGATCGGGTCGGCCCACCGGTGCCGTCACGGGCAGCGGGCGGTGACGTAGCAGGCGAGCGCGGGTTCGGACGGCACCCGGTGCGCTGCGACGGTCAGTTGCGCCGTGACCTGCGCGGTCAGCGTCGCGAAGGTGAGCGGGCCGGTCACCGGGTGCGCTCCGGGCATCAGCAGGCGGCCGCAGACCGACCGCTCGATCCGGACGGGGTCCGCCGGGCCCGGATGGGTCAGCGCGTCGATCGCCAGCGCGGACGTGACGGGGTCCAGGGTGCCGATGAGCAGGTGCTCGGGGACGGCCAGCGGGCAGACCTCCTGTACGGCGACGTTGGTGATGTTCCCGCCGCCCCCGTGCAGGGAGGAGGTGCCGTGGTCGTCCAGGTTGGGTTGCACGAACTCGTCCGTGCGCGAATAGATCTCGGTGTAGCTGATGCCGGGGAAGGTCTCCTGGCCGGAGTTGAGCGCCTTCACGAACTCCGAGTTCGCTCGCTGCTGCCACAGCGCCGGAGCGCAGTCGGGGACGCACAACGCGGGGACGACCACCGAACCGTGGTTGGTGCCCGCCATCCCGATCACGTCGTCGACCATGTGCCGCGTGTCGGGCCAGAACCGCAGCGACCAGCGCATGATCATCCCACCCTGGCTGTGTCCCATCACGGCAATGGGGCGCCCGGCGAGCTTGTACATCTCCCGGATGGCGTAGGTGACGTACTGGGCCCGAACCTGCAGGTCGCCCATGTTGTAGCGATCCACCGGCGAATCCGACGTGCAGTACGGGATACCAAGCTGCCGGAACAGCCGCTCGTAGGTGAAGCCGAAGTTCTGTTCGCTGTCGACGGTCGTGGCAGGCGTGAGCAGGACCGGTTCGCGCGTGGCGTTGCGGACGTCGGCGGTGCAGTTGAGGCTGTCCGCCAGGTGGGGCGCGGTCAACGCCGGTCCTGGCCGGTCCACCGGCGCGTAGGTATCGGCCCCGGCAACACCACTCCAGCCGGTGACGGCGAGCAGGGTCGCGGCGGCGACGGCGAGCAGGCGGTGCCGAATCGGGCTGCGCATGGGAAATCCTTCCGGCCGGTGCCGCCTCGTCGCGACGCCGGATGCAACTAAAACACGAAACGTTGCATCCAGCAAGACGACGGGATCGGCGCCGGGGGAGGGGCACCGGGAACCCATCGGGGTGCTCGCGCGTTGACAGTACCTACGGGACCGTAGGTTACGGATTCGTAGGTTCCTGCCCCTGGCTCCCGAAGGACGTGCGCATGACGCTTTCCGACACCACCCGCCTGATGTACGACCTCGAGGGGACGGTCGAAGAGAACCTCAACCGCCACCTCGCCGCGGCCCAGGACTGGATGCCGCACGAGTTCGTGCCCTGGAGCGAGGGCCGGAACTTCGCGGATCTGGGTGGCGAGGCATGGGATCCCGAGCAGTCGCGCGTCTCGCCGGTGGCGCGGACGGCCCTGGAGGTCAACCTGCTGACCGAGGACAACCTGCCCAGCTACCACCGGGAAATCGAGCGCGCGTTCGGCCGGGACGGGGCGTGGGGGACCTGGGTGCACCGCTGGACCGCGGAGGAGGGCAGGCACGGCATCTGCATCCGCGACTACCTGCTGGTGACCCGCGCCGTCGACCCGGTGGAGCTGGAGCGGATGCGCATGGAAACCATGCAGGCCGGCTACGACAGCGGGGACAAGCCGCTGCTGCGGGTGTGCGCTTACGTGTCGTTCCAGGAACTCGCGACGCGGCTCTCGCACCGCAACACCGGCCGCTACACCCAGGACCCGCTGGCGGAGAAACTGCTGGCCAGGGTCTCCACGGACGAGAACCTGCACATGGTGTTCTACCGCAACCTGGTGAAGGCGGCCCTGGAGATCACGCCGGACGCGATGATGCGCGCCATCACCGACGAGGTGCTCGACTTCGCGATGCCGGGCGCGGTGATCCCGAGCTTCGCACGCAAGGCCGCGCTGATCGCCAAAGCGGGGATCTACGACCTGCGCATCCACCACGACGACGTCGTGATGCCGCTACTGCGGTACTGGAAGGTCTTCGAGCTGGAAGGCCTGGGTCAGGTCGGCGAGACCGCCCGCGACGAGCTCGCCGCATTCCTCAAGGGACTCGACGCGCAGGCGTCCCGCTTCGAGGACCGCCGCGCAGCCGCCCTCGCCCGCGACGCCGCACGCGAGCGCCCGCTCGCCTGACTCCCAGCTCGACGTCCGCCGCCGGGGATCGGCCGTGACCGCGAAGTCCGGCACCTTGTGGATTGGGGGTGCGCCCAACCGCGGTGACAGGGGACAAGATGGGCCACCTTCACCGCTCGCCGGGCGGGCAGCACCGGGCAGAATCGCGGGCATGAGCGGCATGAAGAGCAGCGAGCTGGCGGAGTTCCTGCGGACCTGCCGGTCCCGGGTCAGCCCCGAGGAGCTGGGTCTGGACGGCTCGGCCCGGCGGCGGGTGCCCGGGTTGCGGCGTGAGGAGCTGGCGCAGCTGGCCGGGGTGAGCGTGGACTACTACACGCGCCTGGAGCAGGGCCGCAGCCGCAGCGCTTCGGCCGAGGTGCTGGACGCTCTGGCGGCCGCGCTGCGGCTGAACGACGCCGAGCGCCAGCACCTGATGGACCTGGGCCGCCCGGAGCCCGCGGTGCGCAAGCGGCGCGCCCGGCCGCAGCGGGTGGACCCGGCCACGCTGCGGCTGGTGGAGATGCTGGACGAGGTGCACTCGCCGGCGTTCGTGCTCGGGCGGCGGCTTGACGTGCTGGCCCACAACCGGCTCGCGGGGCTCCTGATCACCGAGTTCCGGGCGCTGCCCGCGGCCGACCGCAACCAGGCGCGGTTCGTGTTCTTTGACCCGCACGCCCGCGAGCTGTACCAGGACTGGGAGGCCGTCGCCGCCGACACGGTCGCCATGCTGCGCCTGGACGCCGGCCGCTACCCGGACGACCCCCAGCTGTCGGCGTTGATCGGTGAGCTGTCCATCCACTCCGAACACTTCCGGAAGTGGTGGTCCGACCACAAGGTGCACCGGCGCACCACCGGCTCCAAGGGCTACCACCACCCGCTCGTCGGCGACCTGACCGTGCAGTACCAGGCGCTCCACCCCGCGGGCGACCCGGACCAGATCCTGTTCGTCTACACCACCGAACCCGGCTCCGCGTCGGAAACCTCGATGCGCCTGCTGGCCAACTGGCACACCAGCGAGCGTGAGCTGCCGGTGCGCTGACCCCCGTTTCCGTTGGGTGGCCCGGTTTTTCCCCCGATGAACCGGGCTGGGCAACAGCCCCTGCGGCGCCCCGGATCTTGCTTGGCTGGGGACATGAACCGCGACACCATTGTCCTCACCGGCGCCACCAGCGGCATCGGCCGGGCCACCGCCCACCTCTCCGCCTGCTGGAGGCCAAGCGGCACGCGCTGGCCGGCCTCGTCGCGGCGGGCTCACCCCCTGAGCTCACAGAGTGTCCGGCACCTCGCGCACCGCGCCCTTGTCCGCTGACAGGGCCATCGCGGCGTAGGCGCGTAGCGCTGTGGACACCGTGCGCTTCCGGTTCCGCGGCCGGAACGTCGCGCGGGCCCGGCGTTCGGCGAGCACCTCCTCAGGCACGTCCAGATGCAACGTCCGGTTGGGGATGTCGATGACGATCCGGTCGCCGTCCTCGACCAGGGCGATCGTGCCGCCCGCGGCGGCCTCCGGCGAGACGTGCCCGATCGACAGGCCCGAGGTGCCGCCCGAGAACCGGCCGTCCGTGACCATCGCGCAGTCCTTGCCGAGGCCGCGCCCCTTCAGGTACGCCGTCGGGTACAGCATCTCCTGCATCCCGGGGCCGCCACGCGGGCCCTCGTACCGCACCACCACGACGTCGCCGGCCTGCACGCGCCCGGCCAGGATCGCCTCGGCGGCCTCCTCCTGCGACTCGGTCACCACGGCCCGCCCGGCGAAGGTCAGGATCGCGGAGTCCACGCCCGCCGTCTTGACCACGCAGCCGTCCTCGGCCAGGTTCCCGCGCAGCACCGCCAGCCCGCCGTCCGCCGAATAGGCGTGGGCGACGTCGCGGATGCAGCCGCCCGCGGCGTCCAGATCCAGGTCGTGCCAGCGTTCCGACTGCGAGAACGCCTCGGCCGAGCGACGGCAGCCCGGCGCGGCGTGGAACAGCTCCACCGCCTCCGGGGAGGGCGAGCCGCCACGGACGTCCCAGGTCTTGAGCCACTCGGCGAGCGAGCCGGCGTGCACGCTGCGCACGTCCTCGTGCAGGTGCCCGGCGCGGTGCAGCTCGCCGAGGATCGCCGGGATACCGCCTGCCCGGTGCACGTCCTCCATCAGGTAGCTGCCGTTGGGCGCCACCTTGCACAGGCAGGGCACCTCCCGGGACCGGCGCTCGATGTCGTGCAGCGTGTAGTCCAGCCCGGCCTCGTGCGCGGCGGCCAGCAGGTGCAGGACGGTGTTGGTCGATCCGCCCATCGCCAGGTCCAGCGCCATCGCGTTGTCGAAGGCCGCGTGCGAGGCGATCGCCCGCGGCAGCACGCCTTCGTCGCCGGAGTCGTAGTAGCGGTGCGCCAACTCCACCACCGTGCGCCCGGCCTGCTCGTAGAGGGCGCGGCGCGCGGTGTGCGTCGCAAGCACCGAGCCGTTGCCCGGCAAGGCCAGCCCCAGAGCCTCGGTGAGGCAGTTCATCGAGTTCGCGGTGAACATCCCCGAGCAGGAACCGCAGGTGGGGCACGCGGCCTCTTCGATGCGGGCGATGTCGGCGTCCGACACCGAGTCGGCGACCGCGTCGGACATCGCGGAGACCAGGTGCAGGCGCGTGCGCACCGTGCCGTCGACGAGCACCGCCGTGCCGCCCTCCATCGGGCCGCCGGAGACGAACACCGTCGGGATGTTCAGGCGCAGCGCGGCCATCAGCATGCCGGGGGTGATCTTGTCGCAGTTGGAGATGCACACCAGCGCGTCGGCGCGGTGGGCCTGCACCATGTACTCGACCGAGTCGGCGATCAGGTCGCGCGACGGCAGCGAGTACAGCATCCCCTCGTGGCCCATGGCGATGCCGTCGTCGACGGCGATCGTGTTGAACTCGCGCGGGATGCCGCCGGCCTCGCGGATCGCCTCGGACACGATCCGGCCGACCGGCTGGAGGTGGACGTGGCCGGGCACGAACTCGGTGAAGCTGTTGGCGACGGCCACGATCGGCTTGCCGAAGTCCTCCCGGGCCACCCCGGCGGCGCGCAGCAGCGCGCGGGCGCCGGCCATGTTGCGTCCGTGTGTGACAGTGCGTGATCGCAGTTCGGGCATGCGCTCACGATGCCCGCGCCACGCGGCGAAGCGAAGACGGTGCGAACACTAGTAGTGGCACCACTAGTGTTGCGGGGTGACCATGCGTGCGCTCGGGGAGTTCCTGCGGGACCGGCGGACCCGGCTCGTGCGGGCCGACCTCGACCTGCCCCCGGTCGGCCGCAACCGGACCACCGGGCTGCGCCGCGAGGAGGTCGCCTACCTCTCCGGGGTCAGCGTCACCTGGTACACCTGGCTCGAACAGGGCCGCGACATCAACCCCTCGCGCGAGGTCCTCGACGCCATCGCCCGCACGCTGCGGCTGACCGGCGCCGAGCACGCCTACGTGCTCTCGCTGGCCGGCTACTCGCCGCCCCCGCCGCTCGTCGCGCCGGAGCCCGAGGCCGTGCCGGAACACGTGCAGCGCCTGCTCGACGCGCTCGCGCAGTCGCCCGCCTACGCGGTGGCCCCGGACTGGCAGATCACCGGCTGGAACGCCGCCTACGCGGCGCTCTACCCGAACGTCGCGACCGTGCCGGCGCCGGACCGCAACCTGTTGTGGCTGGTGTTCACCGACCCGTACGTGCGGCAGCTGCTGCCGGACTGGGAGGTCACCAGCCGCCGGTTCCTCGCCGAGTTCCGGGCCGAAGCCGGGCCCCGGCTGGGGGAGTTCGGTTACCTGATCGACCGGCTGCGGGCGGCCAGCGACCACTTCCGGGCGGGCTGGGAGAGCCTGGGCGTCGAGCGGTTCGCCTCCCGCGAGCGCCTGTTCCGGCACCCGGTGGCCGGTGAGCTGCTGCTGGAACACCACCAGCTCACGCCCCAGGACCACCCCGGCCTGCACCTGGTGGTCTACACGCCGGTGCGGGAGGCCGACGCCGCGGCGTTGCGGCGGCTGCTCGGCGCGCCGTCCGAATAGGACGGCGCGCCGGGAGCCGCTCAGATCGCCTGCGCGGTCGGCAGGATGGTGATCTCGCTGAGGTTGACGTGGCGGGGAACCGCGGCGATGAACGCGATGGTCTCGGCCACGTCCGCCGGGCTCAGGCACTCGATGTCGCGCAGCAGGTCGGCCATCAGCTTGCTGGCGTCCGGGTCGGTCACGTGGTCGGGCAGCTCGGTGTCCACCATGCCCGGCTCGATCGCCGACACCCGCACCATCTTGCGGCCCAGCTCGACGCGCGCCAGGCGGCTGAAGTGGCTGAGGTAGGCCTTCGTGCCGGAGTAGACGGAGAACTTCTCCAGGATCCTGGTCGCGGCGATCGACGAGGTGGTGATCAGGTCCGCGGGCCCGCCCGCAGCCGCCGCGGCGACCAGCTGCGGCACGAACGCGGCGAGGACGTTCATGACCCCGGTGACGTTCAGGTCGATCTGGCGCTGCCAGTCGTCGACCTTCAGGTCCTCGATCGGCGAGATCAGCTGCACCCCGGCGTTGTTGACGACCAGGTCGGCCCGGCCCAGCTGATCGGCCACCTGCCCGGCCGCCGCGGCGACGGCGTCCCGGTCGGTGACGTCCAGCGGGAGGGCGAGCGCGGTGCCGCCCGCGGCGGTGATCCGGGCGACCAGGCCGTCGAGGTTGTCCTTGCGGCGCGCGGCGACCGCGACCTTCGCCCCCAGCGCGGCGAGCCGTTCCGCGGTGGCGGCCCCGATCCCGCTGCTGGCGCCGGTGACGACAGCGACGCGGCCGGTGAGCGGGGTTCCGGCGATGACCTGCGACATGACGGTTTTTCCTTTCCGGTTGCGGGTTTTCGTCCCGATGTCTTCACACAACCAGTCCGGAAGCCGGAAAAGGGGCCGCACCAACGCCCAGGTGATCGGGGGACAGGATGTCCCCCTCAGCGCGGTTGGGTGGCCCACTCCGTCCCAGGACGAGCGAGGCCCTTTTCGGCGCCCTTTTCGCTGCTCGGCGCTGGTTGAGTGCGGGGCACAGGCACAACGCCGAAAGCGAAGGAGAAACGAGGAAATGGCTACTTGGCTGATCACCGGCGCGTCCCGCGGCCTCGGTGCCGAGATCGCCCGCGCGGCACTGGCCGGCGGGGACACGGTGGCGGTCGCGGTCCGCAACCCGGACCGGCTCCCGGACGACCTCAAGACCGCCGACCGCGTGTTCCCGGTCGCGCTGGACGTCACCGACACCGCCGCGATCGCCCCCGCGGTGGAGTCCGTGGTGGACCGGTTCGGCGGGATCGACGTGCTGGTCAACAACGCCGGCCGCGGTCTGCTCGGCGCGCTGGAGGAGATCAGCGACGCCGAGGCGCGCTCGCTGTTCGACCTCAACGTGTTCGGGCTGATCAACGTCACCCGCGCGGTGCTGCCCTACATGCGCGAAGCGGGCGGCGGCAAGCTGGTCCACATCGGATCCCGCTCCGGTTTCGAGGGCGAGCCCGGGGTGAGCATGTACAGCGCGTCGAAGTTCGCCGTGGCCGGCATCAGCGAGGCCCTGTCGGTCGAACTCGCGCCGTTCGGGATCCAGAGCATGGTCGTCGAGCCGGGCGTGTTCCGCACCGACTTCCTCGACGCCAGCTCGCTGTCCCTGCCGGGGAACCGGATCGCGGCCTATGACGGCACCCCGGCGCACACGACGCTGGACTGGGTCGGCGAGGCCAACCACACGCAGCTGGGCGACCCGGTCCAGGGCGCGGCGCTGATCTACGAGGTCACCGGCCAGGAGAAGCTGCCCACCCACCTGCTGCTCGGCCGCGACGCGATCGACCGCTGGCAGGTCAAGGTCGACCGCATCGCCGACGACACCGAGCCCTGGCGCGCGAAGTCCATCGCGACCGCCCACCAGGACTGAGGCGGACCGCCCCGTGGATTCGTCCGGCACGACCAATCCACGGGGCCGCGTTCGTGCTCGCGAACGAACTTTTCCGCCACCGGCGCCGCTACCTTGGCCCGATGGCGAACCTGGACGAGATCACCGGCTGGCTCGGACACGACTTCCCCGGCCTGGTCGAGACGCGTGAGGTGCCCGGCGCGGCCATCGCGGTCGCCGTGGGCGGCGAGGTCGCCGACACGGCCGCCGGGGTGCTGAACCGGGCGACCGGGGTCGAGGCCACCCCGGACTCGGTGTTCCAGATCGGGTCCATCACCAAGGTCTGGACCATCACGCTCGCGATGCAACTGGCCGACGAGGGCGCGCTCGACCTGGACGCGCCGGTGCGCCGGTACCTGCCGGAGTTCCGGCTGGCGGACGACAGCGCCGCCGCCACGATCACCGTCCGCCAGCTGATGTGCCACACGGCCGGCTTCGAGGGCGACCTGTTCACCGACACCGGCCGCGGCGACGACTGCGTCGAGAAGTACGTCGCGACGCTGAGCGGCACCGACCAGCTGTTCCCGCCGGGGGAGATGTTCTCCTACAACAACGCGGCCTTTGTCGTGCTCGGCCGGATCGTCGAAGTGCTGCGCGGCAAGCCCTACGACCAGTGCCTGCACGACCACCTCGCCACCCCGCTGGGCCTGACGCACTTCGCGACGAACGCCGAGGAGGCGATCCTGCACCGCGCCGCGCTCGGCCACCTGCCGGGCGGGCAGCCGGCCCCGGTGTGGTCGCTGGTCCGCTCCAACGCGCCTGCCGGGTCGGCGCTGGCGATGCGGCCACGGGACCTGCTGGCCTTCGCCCGCCTGCACCTGTCCGGCGGCGCCGCCCCGGACGGCACGGCCCTGCTCAGCCCCGGCAGCGTGAAGGCCATGCAGGAGCGGCAGGTCGTCCTGCCGCCGCTCGGCCTGATGGGCACCGGGTGGGGGCTCGGCTGGGAGCTGTACGAGTGGCCCGGCGGCACGGTCCTCGGGCACGACGGCGGGACGATCGGGCAGTCGGCGTTCCTGCGCGTGGTGCCCGGCCGGGACGTCGCGATCGCGCTGCTCACCAACGGCGGGGACGCGATCGGCCTCTACACCGACGTCTTCGGCCACCTGATGCCCGAGCTGGCCGGGATGACCTTGCCGCCGCTGCCGGTGCCGCCCGCGGACCCGCAGCCGGTCGACGCCCGCCGCTACCTCGGCACCTACTCCAGCGAGGTCGCCGACCTGACCGTGACCCAGGACGACGACGGCCGCCTCTGGCTCGACCAGCGGCCCAAGGGCCTGCTCGCCGAGCTGGGCGAGGCCGAGCGGACCGAGCTGGTCCGGCTGGACGACGACGTCCTCGTCCCGCGCACCCCCACCCACGGTGTCCACCTGCCGCACGTGTTCGTCGGTGACGACGGCACCGGCCGGGCGGCCTACGTCCACTCGGGGCGGGCGACCCGCCGCTCCGCCTGACCCAGGAGACACGATGAAGACCGCTTCGATCACGGCCGCGGCCGCCGTACTGGCGCTGGCTCTGACCGCCTGCGGCGGCGGCGCCGGGTCGACCACTGTGGACGGTGGCACGTTCACGCTGGTCTCGGCAGGCGACCCCGGCAGCCTCGACCCGCACTTCACCGCGCTGTCGGTGACCATCCAGGCCGACCGGTTCCTCTACGACACGCTCGTGAACATCGATTCGGGCGGCAACCTGGTCGCCGGGCTCGCGGAGAAGTGGGAAGGCGACACCACCACCGCGAAGTACACGCTGCGCAAGGGCATCACCTGCTCGGACGGGACGCCGCTGACCGCGTCGCAGGTCGCCGACAACATCAACTTCGTCAGCGACCCGGCCAACGGCTCCGCCTCGCTGGGCCTCTACGTGATGCCCGGGGCGACGGCCAGCGGTGACGACGCGGCGGGCACCGTCACGGTCACCAGCCCGACCCCGGACTCGTTCCTCGTCCGTGACATCGGCGGGCTGTTCATCGTCTGCGGCAAGGGGATGGCCGACCGCGGACTGCTCAAGCAGGGCGCCGACGGCACCGGGATGTTCACCCTGACCGAGGCCGTCGCAGGCGACCACTACACGCTCACGCGGCGCAAGGACTACGCCTGGGGGCCCGGCGACTGGAAGACCGACACGCGCGGACTGCCCGACACCGTCGTGATCCGGGTCGTCGGCAACGAGATCACCGCCGCGAACCTGCTGGCGTCCAGGCAGGTCAACGCGGCCACCGTGCTCGGCCCCGACCAGCAGCGGCTGCGCGGCATGGGCCTGACCGCACACGACATCGAATCCCCGTTCGGCGAGCTGTGGTTCAACCAGCGCGCCGGGATGCCCGGCGCGGACGTCGCGGTGCGGCGAGCCCTGACCCAGGCGCTCGACCTCGGCCAGCTCGGCCAGGTCCTCACCAGCGGGACCGGCCGCGCGCCGAAGAGCCTCCTCGCGCCCGGGCTCGGCCCGTGCGGCGGCGACACCATCAGCGGGCTGCTGCCCGCTTCCGACCCAGCCGCCGCGAAGTCCGCTTTGGACTCCGCGGGCTGGGTCGCGGGCCCGGACGGCGTGCGCGCCAAGGAGGGCAAGCCGCTGGCGCTCACCTTCTACTACCCGTCGACGCTCGGCTCGACCATGCAGGCGGCCGCCGAACTCGTCCAGCAGCGCTGGTCCGCGGTCGGCGCGCAGGTCACCGTCAAGGGCATGACCGACACCGAGACCATGCAGGTCCTCACGCAGGGCGGCTGGGACGCGGCGTTCGTGCCGCTCGGGGTGTTCCTGCCCTCCCAGCTCGTCCCGTTCTTCTCCGGCAGCGGCGGCAACAACTTCGCCGCGGTGCAGAACCCCGCCTACGACGCGGCGGTCCAGCAGGCCGCGGCGCTCGCCGGCGCCGACGGCTGCGGCAAGTGGGGCGAAGCCGAGCAGGCGCTGGTGCGGGAGCTCAACGTGGTGCCGTTCGTCAACTCGGTGCGGCCCACGTTCGTGCAGGGCGCCACGCTCGAGACGAGTCAGGGCAGCATCACCCCGAGCTCGATCCGGATGCTCGGCTGAGGCGCGCGTGGTGACCACCGCGATCCGCCCGGCCGGACTGGGTGACAACGTCTGGTCCCGGTTCGCCGTGCGGCGGCTGGCCAGGGTGCTGGTGTCGGTCTGGGTCCTGCTCACCGCCGCGTTCGGGATGATCCACCTCATCCCGGGCGACCCGGTGCGGGCCGCGCTCGGGCCGACCGCCGCGCCGGAACTCGTCGCGGCCCGCCGGGCCGCGCTCGGCTTGGACGACCCGTTGTGGCAGCAGTACCTGCACTACCTCGGGAACCTGTTCACCGGCGATCTCGGCACCTCGCTCGGCTCCGGCCTGCCGGTCGCGCAGGTGATCGGCGACCGGCTGCCCGCCACCCTGGAGATCGCGGGGTACGCGTTCCTCCTCGCCGTCGTCGTGGCGATCCCGGCAGGCACGGTGATGGCGGTGCTCACCCGCGGCGGGAAGCGGCGGACGACCGAGCTCGCGTTCACCTCCGCCACCGCCGTCCTGGCCGCGATCCCGGAGTTCCTCATCGCGGTGGGCCTGGTGTTCGTGTTCGGGGTCAGCCTCGGGTGGCTGCCGGTGGCCGGGCGGTCCGGACCGGAGTCCTACCTGCTGCCGGTGCTGGCGCTGGCCGCCGGACCGGCCGCGGTGCTGGCCCGGATCACCCGGGTGGAGATGCTCGCCGAGCTGCGCGCCGACCACATCCGCACCGCCCGGTCCAAGCGGCTGCCGGCCAGCTGGATCTACCTGCGGCACGCCCTGCCGAACGCGCTGACGGCGACGCTGACGCTGGGCGGGCTGCTGCTCAGCGCGATGGTCGCGGGGACGGTGCTGGTGGAGAACGTGTTCGCCTGGCCCGGCCTGGGCAGCACCATCGTGCAGTCCATCCTCGCCAAGGACTACCCGCTGGTGCAGGGCGTGGTGCTCGTCTACGGCCTCGGGGTGCTGCTGGTGAACCTCCTCGTCGACGTGGCGCTCGCGCTGCTCGACCCGCGGTCGGCGATCAGGGAGAGCTGAGATCGTGCCGAAGTCGAACTGGAGCGCGGCACTGCGCCGCCCGCTGGGCGCGAGCGCCGCCGTGGTCGTGGTCGCCGTGCTCGCGCTGGCGGTGTTCGCGCCGCTGCTGTGGTCGGACCGGGCCGCGGCGCTGGACACGAACCAGATCCTGCGCGGCCCCTCCGCCGAGCACTGGATGGGCACCGACGGGCTCGGCCGCGACATCTTCTTCCGCGTGCTGGTCGCCACCCGGCTGTCGGTGGAGCTGGCGCTCGCCGCCACCGCGATCGGCGTGTCCACCGGCCTGCTGCTGGGCACCGCCGCCGTGCTGCTCGGCAGGCGCGCGGGACGGCTGGTGTCCGCGGCGGTCGACATCGCGGTCGCCTTCCCCGGGCTGCTGCTGGCGCTGTTCTTCGCGGTCATCTTCGGCGTCGGCGCGCGCGGCAGCGTGCTCGCGATCGGGCTGGCCATCGCGCCGGCGTTCGCCCGGCTCACCCGGACGATGGTGGCCCGCGTCGCCGCCCTCGACTACGTCGCCGCGGCGCGGATCGCCGGCGTCGGCCGGTTCCGCCTGCTGGGGCGGCACATCCTGCCCAACGTCGCCGAAGCCCTGGTCGTCAACGCGACCATCACGACCGGCAGCACGATGCTGGCCTTCGCCGGGCTGTCGTTCCTGGGCCTGGGCGTGCAGTCGCCGGACTACGACTGGGGCCGCCTGCTCCGCGACGGTCTCGACGTGCTCTACCTCCACCCGGCCGCCGCGCTCGCGCCCACCGTGGCGGTGGTGGTCGCCGGGCTCGCGTTCAGCCTCTTCGGCGAGGCGGTGGCCACCGCGATCGGCGCCGACACCACCCGGCACCGGCGACGGAAGGCGCCGGCACCGCGCCCCACGGACGCCCCCGCGCCCCAGCCGGCGGAACCCGTGCTGTCGGTGGAGAACCTGCACGTCACCTTCCCCGGGCCGGTGACCCCGGTGCGCGGCGTGAGCTTCGCCCTCGCGCGCGGGGAATCCGTTGGTGTGGTGGGGGAGTCGGGGTCGGGCAAGAGCCTCACCGCGCTCGCGGTCGCGCAACTGATCGAGGAACCGGGCCAGGTGCACGCCGACCGGCTGGAGTTCCTCGGCCAGTCGCTGCCCGGCGCGGACAGCCGCGCGCGGCGGCAGTTGCTGGGAACCGCCTTCGCGATGGTCTTCCAGGACCCGATGACGTCGTTCAACCCCACCCAGCGGGTCGGCAACCAGCTCGCCGAGGTGGCCCGGTACCACCAGGGGATGACCCGGCGGGCGGCGTTCGCGCGGGCTGTCGACCGGCTGCGCGCCGTGCGCCTGCCCGGCGCCGAGCGGCGGGCCCGGCAGTACCCGCACGAGTTCTCCGGCGGCATGCGGCAGCGCGCGATGATCGGCATGGGACTGATGTGCTCGCCCGCGCTGATCGTCGCCGACGAGCCCACCACAGCGCTCGACGTCACCGTGCAGCGCCGCGTGCTGCGGCTGCTCGCCGACGTGCGCGCCGCCGACGACGTCGCGATCCTGCTGATCAGCCACGACATCGGGGTGGTCCGCCGGATGTGCGACCGGGTGCTGGTGATGTACGCGGGCCGGATCGTGGAGGACCTGCCCGCCGCGGAGCTGGACTCGGCGGCGCACCCGTACACGCGGGCCCTGCTCGCCGCCGTGCCGGACATGACGACGGACCGCGACCAGCCGA
The DNA here is from genome assembly GCF_050958625.1 of Amycolatopsis sp. 3B14. Classification (NCBI taxonomy): domain Bacteria; kingdom Bacillati; phylum Actinomycetota; class Actinomycetes; order Pseudonocardiales; family Pseudonocardiaceae; genus Amycolatopsis; species Amycolatopsis sp. 3B14. The sequence goes on along the minus strand of NZ_JBHZEN010000040.1, from coordinate 36,765 downwards.
TGGCCGTCATCCCCGGCCGTCCCGCCGACCCCGCGGACCTGCCGCCGGGCTGCGCGTTCGCGCCGCGCTGCCCGCTGGCGAGCGAACGGTGCACGACCGAGGAGCCGCCACTGGTGCACGGAGTCGCGTGCTGGCACCCCGTGGTGGACGTGCCGCGCGAGCAGATCCGGGTGGGGGAGGCGCGATGAGCGAACTGCGTTTCGAGGGCGTCTCCGTCCGCTACGGCTCGCGGCGCCGCGGCACGACCGCCGTGGACGGGGTGGACCTCACCGTGCCGGACGGCGCGATCGTGGGACTGGTCGGCGAGTCCGGCTCCGGCAAGTCGACCCTCGCCCGCGCCGCGGTCGGCCTGGCGCCGGTCGCCGCCGGGCGGATCCTGGTCGGCGGACGTCCGGTCCGGCGGCCCGGCCCGGTGCAGATGGTGTTCCAGGACCCGTATTCCGCGCTGGACCCCCGGATGACGATCGGTGCCTCGATCGCCGAGGCCATCCCGCGCGGCCGGACCGACCGGCGCGCCGAGGTCGCCCGCCTGCTCGCACAGGTCGGCCTCGCCGCCGACCGCGCCGGGATGCGGCCTGCCCAGCTGTCGGGCGGGCAGCGCCAGCGCGTGGCACTGGCGCGGGCGCTCGCCGCGCGCCCGGAGGTGATCATCGCCGACGAGATCACCTCCGCGCTCGACGTCTCGGTGCAGGGCACCGTGCTCAACCTCGTGCGCGACCTGCGGCAGCGGACCGGGTTGTCGATGCTGTTCATCTCCCACGACCTGGCGGTGGTGCGCTACGTCAGCGACTTCATCGCCGTGATGTACCGGGGCCGGATCGTCGAACACGGTCCCGCCGACCGGGTCCTCAGCGAACCGGAGGACCCCTACACCCGCGAGCTGCTCGCGGCCGCTTCCGGTGGGGAGGTGTCCGATCCGGACACCGGCTCCGGCGAGGAGCCCCTGCCCGTCCCCCTTCGCGCACAGAGGAGAACCCAGTGACCCGACGCCAGCGCATCACGGACCTGACCGACCTGACCGTGCCCGAGCAGCCCGCGCTGTCCCCTTCGGGCGACGCGGTCGTCTACGTCCTGCGCAGCAGCGACCTCGCGGCCGACGAGAACGTGCACAGCCTGTGGCGCGCCGACGTCCCCGCCGGGCAGGCGCGGCGGTTGACGCACGGACGCGCCGACACCGCACCCGCGTGGTCGCCCGACGGCAGCCGCATCGCGTTCCTGCGCGCGGTGGACGGGCCGCCGCAGGTCTGGCTGCTACCCGCCGGCGGCGGCGAGGCCGAGCGCCTCACCTCGTTGCCGCTGGGCGCGGGACGGCCGGTGTGGAGCCCGGACGGCACGAAGATCGCGTTCACCGCGGCCGTCGACCTCACCCCGGACGAGGCCGACCACGCGCCCATCGTGGCCGACCGGCTCGACTACCACGCCGACGGCGCCGGAGTGCTGCGCGGCAAGCGCGCGCACCTGCACGTCGTCGACGTCGCCACCGGCGACTGCCGCCAGGTCACCCGCGGCGACTGGCACGCCGGAGACCCGGCGTGGTCGCCCGACGGCGGCAAGCTGGCCTTCGCCGCCGCCACCGGCACCGACCGCGACCTCGCCATCCGGGTCCCGGTGCACGTCCTCGACGTGACCGATCCCGTCGCCGCCCCGCGCGCGGTGGGTCTCGCCGACGGGCTCGCCGCGGCGCTGACGTGGACGGCGGACGGCGACGCGCTGCTCGTCGTCGGCAACCAGCGCGGGCCCGAAGGCCACGCCGGGCTCATCCGCATCCCGCTCGACGGGGGCGATCCGGTGAACCTCGCCGCCGCACTGGACCGCAACGTGATGCCCGGCGGCCCGGCCTACCCCGGAGCCTGGCCGCAGCTTGCCGACGAGGGCCGCAGCGTCCTGTTCTGCGTCCGCGACCGCGGCTGCACCCACCTGTACTCGGTGCCCGTCGACGGCGGCACGCCGCGCCCGGTGCTCACCGGCGCCGGACGGACCGTGGCCGGGCTCAGCGTCGCGGGCGCCGCCGCGGCCGTCGTGCTCACCACGCCCGGTTCCTACGGCGAAATCGTCAGCCTGGACCTGTCCACCGGCGCCGAGACCGTCCTCACCGGACACACACCGGAGGGCATCGAGCTGTTCACTCCGCGGGAGCGGGAGTTCCGCATCTCCGACGGCACCGTCGTACACGGCTGGCTGCTGCGCGACCCGGCCACGACCGGCCCCGCGCCCCTGCTGCTCGACATCCACGGCGGACCGCACAACGCGTGGCAGGGCGGCGCCGACGAAATCCACTTCTACCACCAGGAACTCGTCGCCCGCGGCTGGACCGTGCTGCTGCTCAACCCGCGCGGCAGCGACGGCTACGGCGAGGAGTTCTTCACCGGCGTCCGCGGCGGCTGGGGCGCCGCCGACGCCAAGGACTTCCTGGAGCCGCTGGACGACCTCGTCGCCGAAGGCGTCGCCGACCCGGACCGGCTCGCCGTCACCGGGTACAGCTACGGCGGCTTCATGACCTGCTACCTCACCAGCCGCGACGACCGGTTCGCCGCGGCCGTCGCCGGGGGTGTGGTCACCGACCTCACCAGCATGGCGGGCACCTCGGACGAGGGCCACCTGCTGGCGGCGCACGAACTCGGCGCGCTGCCGTGGGACGCCCCCGAGGCCTACGCCGCGATGTCGCCGCTGGCGAAGGTCGACCAGGTCCGCACGCCGACGCTCGTGCTGCACGGCGGCGCCGACCTGCTCTGCCCGGTGGGCCAAGCGCAGCAGTGGCACACCGCCCTGCGTGAGCGCGGCGTGCCCACCCGGCTGGTGCTGTACCCGGGTGGCGCGCACGCGTTCATCCTCAATGGACGGCCCTCGCACCGCCTCGACTACAACCGCCGCGTCGTGGACTGGGTCGAGCGGCACACGCCCGGCCGCCGCCCGCCGCTGGACGCCGCGCACTGGCAGCGGCGCCTGACCGAACTCGCCGAACGTCACCACGTGCCCGGCGCGGCGCTCGGCATCTTGCGCCTGGGCGGCGAAGACGAAGTGGTCGAGGCGGCCCACGGGGTGCTCAACGTGAACACCGGTGTCGCCGCCACGACGGACTCGGTGTTCCAGATCGGCTCGATCTCCAAGGTGTGGACGGCGACCGTCGCCATGCAGCTCGCCGACGAGGGGCTGCTCGACCTCGACGCGCCCGTGGCGGACGTGCTGCCGGAGCTGCGGCTGGCGGACCCGGACACCACGAAGGGGGTGACGATGCGCCACCTGCTGACCCACACCAGCGGCATCGACGGCGACGTGTTCACCGACACCGGCCGCGGCGACGACTGCCTGGAGAAGTACGTGGCGCGGCTGGACGAGGTCGCGCAGAACCACCCGCTCGGCGCGACCTGGTCCTACTGCAACTCCGGGTTCTCGCTGGCCGGCCGGGTCATCGAGAAGCTCACCGGCGGCACGTGGGACGCCGCGCTGCGGGAGCGCCTGTTCACCCCGCTCGGCCTGACGCGCACGGTGACGCTGCCCGAGGAGGCGCTGATGTTCCGCGCCGCGGTGGGGCACGTCGGCTCGCCGGAACCGGTGACGGCGCCGGTGTGGACGCTGCCGCGGTCCGCGGGTCCGGCCGGCCTCATCGACTCCACCGCGGCGGACGTGCTGGCGTTCGCGCGGATGCACCTGACCGGCGGCCTGGCCGCCGACGGCACGCGCGTGCTCAGCGCGGAGGCGGCCGCGGCGATGGCGGACAAGCAGGTCGACCTGCCGGACAAGCACTCGCTCGCCGACTCGTGGGGCATCGGCTGGTTCCGGTTGCACTGGGACGGGCAGCTGGTGCTCGGGCACGACGGCAACACCATCGGGCAGGCCGCGTTCCTGCGCCTGCTGCCCGCGGCGGGACTCGCGGTCACCCTCCTCACCAACGGCGGCAACACCCGCGGCCTGTACGAGGACCTGTACCGGGAGATCTTCGCCGAACTGGCCGGCGTCGCCGTGCCGCACCCGCTGGCGCCGCCGGACGAGCCGGTGGCGGTGGACATCGCCCCGCACCTGGGCACCTACGAGCGCGCGAGCACCCGGATCGAGGTGTTCCGCGACGGGGACACGCCGAAGCTGCGCACCACCGTGACCGGCGAGCTGGCCGAGCTCGTGCCCGACCCGGTCGAGGAGTACGAGCTGGTCGCGGTCGACGACGACCTGTTCGTGGTGTGGATCCCGCAGATGGAGTCCTGGATGCCGGTCACGTTCTACTCGCTGCCCACCGGTGAGCGGTACGTGCACCACGGCGTGCGGGCCACACCGAAGGTGGTGTGAGCATGCCGTTCCCGGACCTGCCCGCGATGCTCGACGACATCGAGCGGCTGGTCACCTGCGAATCACCCTCGTCGGACCACGCGGCCGTGGCCGCGAGCGCGAACACGCTCGCGCGCATCGGCGAGCGGCTCCTCGGGGTGCCGCCGGAGCGGATCGTCCGCGACGGGTGGACCCACCTGCGCTGGCGGTTCGGCCGTGGGCCCGCGCGGGTCCTGCTGCTCGGCCACCACGACACCGTGTGGCCGCTCGGTTCCCTGGCCACACATCCGTACACAGTGGAGGGTGATGTGCTGCGCGGCCCCGGCTGCTTCGACATGAAGGCCGGGGTGGTGATGGCCCTGCACGCCGTCGCCGCGCTCGGCGACCGGGCCGGGGTGACCATCCTGATCACCGGCGACGAGGAGCTCGGCTCGCCCAGCTCGCGCACCCTGATCGAGGACGAGGCCGCGGGCTGCGCCGCCGCGCTGGTGCTGGAGGCGTCCGCGGACGGCGGGGCGCTCAAGACCGAGCGCAAGGGCGTGTCGCTGTACCGGGTCCGGGTGAAGGGCCGGGCCGCGCACGCCGGACTGGAACCGGAACGCGGCGTCAACGCCACCGTCGAGCTGGCGCACCAGATCCTGGCGGTGGCGGGTCTCGCCGACGCCGGGCGCGGCACCAGCGTGACGCCGACCGTGCTGTCCGCAGGCACCACGGCGAACACCGTGCCCGCCGCCGGGCAGTTCGCGGTCGACGTGCGCGTCCGAAGCGCGGCCGAGCAGTCCAGGGTGGACGAGCGGATGCGGGCGCTGGAGTCCGCTGTGGAGGGTTCGGTGGTGGAGGTGCTCGGCGGCCCCAACCGGCCCCCGATGGAAGCGGAGTCGTCGGCCGCGCTGTTCGCCCGCGCGCAGAAGGTGGCGGCCACGCTCGGCCTGGCGCCGCTGACCGCCGCCGCGGTCGGGGGCGCCTCGGACGGCAACTTCACCGCGGGCGCCGGGGTACCCACCCTCGACGGGCTGGGTGCCGTCGGCGGCGGCGCGCACGCCGACACCGAGCACGTGCGGATCGGCGAGCTGCCCGGCCGCACCGCGCTGGTGTCGGCACTGGTCGCCGACCTGCTGACGGACGTGCGCCGGTGAGGACCAGTCCCGAGGAGGCCGCGGCCAAGGCGGCGGTCGCGGCGGGCGTCCGCGTCCGCGAGGTCGCCGAACTGCCGGAGCTGGAGGCGGTGTACCGGCTGTTCGACCTGATCTGGCGCCCCGATCCGGCCAACCCGCCGGTGACCACCGAACTCATGCGCGCGCTGACCAAGGCGGGCAACTACGTCTCGGGCGCCTTCGTCGGGGACGAGCTGGTGGGCGCCTGCGTCGGGTTCTTCGGCACGCCCGGTGTGATGCACAGCCACATCGCGGGCGTGGCCCCGGTGATGGCCGGGCGCAGCGTCGGGCTGGCGCTCAAGCTGCACCAGCGGGCCTGGGCGCTGCCGCGGGGGATCTCGGTGATCGAGTGGACCTTCGACCCGCTGGTGAGCCGCAACGCCTACTTCAACCTCGGCAAGCTCGCCGCCGAGGCCGTGGAGTACCTGCCGAACTTCTACGGCGGGATGCACGACCACATCAACGGTGACGACGACACCGACCGGCTGCTCGTGCACTGGCGCATCGGCGCCCCCGAGGTCGAAGCGGCCTGCGACGGCACACCCCGCCGCGTCAGCGCGCCGCCCGGCGCGGTCGTGGCGCTCGGCGCGGAGAACGACACACCCCGCGCCGGCAGTCTCGACGGGCCGGCCCTGCTGGTCGCCGCCCCGCGGGACATCGAGACGCTGCGCCGTGCGGACCCGCGCCTGGCGCGGCAGTGGCGCATCGCGGTGCGCGACACGCTCGGCACGTTGCTGGCCGAGGGCGCGCGCGTCGCGGGATTCGACAAGACCGGGTGGTACGTCGTCACCCGCGTGGCGAAGGAGGACAACGCGTGAAACTGACCGGAGTGGAACTGCGCCGCATCGAGATGCCGCTGGTGGCTCCGTTCCGGACCTCGTTCGGCACGCAGACCGCCCGCGACATCCTGCTGGTGCGGGTCGAGACGGACGAGGCCGTGGGCTGGGGCGAATGCGGCGCACTGGCCGACCCGCTCTACTCGCCGGAGTACGTGGACGGCGCGGCCGACGTGCTGCGGCGCTTCTTCGTGCCCGCGCTCGCGGCCGCCGACCACCTCGACGCCACCGCGGTGGCCCGGGTGCTGGCGCCGTTCAAGGGACACCGCATGGCCAAGGCCGCCCTGGAGATGGCGGTGCTCGACGCCGAGCTGCGCGCCGAAGGCCGCCCGCTGGCGCGGGAACTGGGCGCGGTGCGCGACCGCGTGCCGTGCGGCGTGTCGGTCGGAATCATGGGCTCGGTCGGCGAACTCCTCGACACCGTCGGCGGCTACCTCGACGCCGGGTACGTCCGGATCAAGCTCAAGATCCAGCCCGGGTGGGACGTCGAGCCGGTGCGGGCGGTCCGGGAACGCTTCGGCGACGACGTGCTGCTGCAGGTCGACGCCAACACCGCGTACACGCTCGCCGACGCGCGCCACCTGGCCCGGCTCGACCCGTTCGGGTTGCTGCTGATCGAGCAGCCACTGGACGAGGAGGACGTGCTCGGGCACGCGGAACTCGCCAAGCGGCTCGCCACGCCGGTGTGCCTGGACGAGTCGATCGTGTCGGCGAAGTCGGCCGCGGACGCGATCGCGCTCGGCGCCTGCCAGGTCGTCAACATCAAGCCCGGCCGGGTCGGCGGCTACCTGGAAGCCCGCCGGGTGCACGACGTGTGCGCCGCCAACGGGGTGCCGGTGTGGTGCGGCGGCATGCTCGAATCCGGGCTGGGCCGCGCCGCCAACGTCGCGCTCGCGGCGCTGCCCGGCTTCACGTTGCCCGGCGATACCTCCGCCTCCGACCGCTACTATCGCACCGACATCACCGAGCCGTTCGTGCTCTCCGGCGGGCACCTGGACGTGCCCGCGGGGCCGGGCATCGGGGTGGAGCCGGTGCCGGAGCTGCTGGCCGAGGTGACGACGGCGACCGAGCGGGTGGCCTGCTGAGCCGGCGAGGAGGTGGGGCGTCGCGGTGAGCGCCGGTGTGGTCCGTGTCCTCGACGACCTCGGTGGCACGCTGCTCGACCTCGTCCACGGCGACCCGGGCGGCGCCGGGGACATCGGCGGCGTCGCGATCCACGACCCGTTCGAGGAACCCGTGCTGCCCCGCCACGCGCTCGTGCTCGGCGTGGGCGTCCGCGAGCCGGCGGACATCGTCCGCCTGCTGCGCGGGCTCGGCAAGCAGGAGGCGGCGGGGCTGGTGGTGCGCGCGCCGGTCGCCGTGCCGGCGGAGGTCACCGCCGCCGTCGACGAGACCGGCGTGGTGTTGCTGGGCCTGACGCGCGGGGCGTCCTGGGCGCAGCTGGCCGCGATGCTGCGGGCGCTGCTCGCCGAGGGCGACGTCGGCCAGGCCGAGCCGGAGATGCTGGGCGGCGTGCCCTCCGGCGACCTGTTCGCGGTGGCCAACGCGATCGCGGAGCTGATCGACGCGCCGGTGACGATCGAGGACCCGCGCTCGCGGGTGCTGGCGTTCTCCGGCCGCCAGGACGAAGCCGACCCGTCCCGGGTGGAGACGATCCTGGGACGGCAGGTGCCGGAACGCTTCGCCCGGATGCTCACCGACCGGGGCGTGTTCCGCGAGCTGTACCGCAGCGACCGGCTGGTCTACGTCGACGCGCTGGTCAACCTCGACGGCCTCACGATGCCCCGGGTCGCCGTCGCCGTGCGGGCGGGCGACGAGGTGCTCGGCTCGATCTGGGCGGCGGTCCGGGAACCGCTCAGCGCCGAACGCGAGCAGGCGCTGCGGGAGGCGGCCCGGCTCGTCGCGCTGCACATGCTGCGGGTCCGCGCGGGCACCGACGTGTCCCGCCGCCTGCGCGCCGAACTGCTCAGCACCGCGCTCGAAGGCGGCGCCGGAGCACGCGAGGCCATGGCCCGGCTGGGGCTGGCGGGCCGTCCGGTGGTGGTGCTGGCGCTCGCGCTCGCCGACCGCGGCCCCGGCGAGCGCGACGACGCCGGGGTGGCGACCGAACTGCAACGGGTGAGCGACGGCCTCGCGATGCACCTGACCGCGGTGCACCCGCGTGCCGCGAGCGCCCTCGTCGGGGACGTGGCCTACGGGCTGGTCCCGGTGGAGGGCGAGGGCGACGGCGAGCAGTGGGCGGTGTCCATCGCGACCGAATTCGTGGACCGCGTGGGGGAGCGGGTGCCCGCGGTCGTCGCGATCGGACCGGTCGCCGAGGACGTCCCGGCACTGGCCGGCGCCCGGGCCAGCGCGGACCGGGCGCTGCGGGTGCTGCGGGCGGAACCGCGCACCGGCCGCCGGGTCGCCCGCCTGGCCGACGTCCAGGTCGAGGCGCTGCTGCTGGAGCTGCGCGACCTGGTCGCCGCGCGGGGCGACCGCCCGACCGGCCCGGTCGCCCGGTTGTTCGACTACGACCGGCAGCACAACACCAACCTGGTCGAGACGCTGCGCGCGTGGCTGGACTCCTTCGGCGACGTGAACGCGGCCGCCAACGCGGTCTACGTGCACCCCAACACCTTCCGCTACCGGCTGCGGCGCCTGGCCGAGGTCGCGCGGCTGGACCTGTCCGACCCGGAGGCCCGCTTCGCCGCCATGCTGCAGCTGCGCGTGATCGCGCCCCGCTGACGCCGGAGACCCCCGCAGCCGGCTGCGGGGGTCTCCGGTCGTTCAGCTCGCGGTGGACGTCCGGTCGCGCCGCAGCGTCTCCGGCGTGCAGATCGCCGCGATGAGGCTGATCAGCGCGCCGCACGCCAGGTACCCCGCGGGCGCGTAGGTGCTCTGCGTGGCCTCCACGATGGCGGTGGCGACCAGCGGGCCCGCGCCGCCGAAGAGCACCACGCCGATGTTGTAGCCGATGCCGACCCCGCTGTACCGGCGGGCGGTGGGGAACAGCTCCGCGAAGATCGCCGGCTGCGGCGCCAGCATCAGCGCCTCGCCGATCACCACGAGCGCCAGGCCCGCCACCAGGAACCCGAACGACAACCGGTGCAGCAGCAGGAACCCCAGCGGCGCGGTGACCAGCACCCAGATCGCCCCGGCGATCAGGAACGGCTTGCGCCCGACGCGGTCGCACAGGCGCGCGAACACCACGGTCAGCACCATCATCACGACCATCGCGGCGAACCCGGCCAGCTTCGCCTGCGCGGCGGGCACCTTCAGCTCGGTGGTCAGGAACGTGGGCCCGTACACCAGCAGCACGTAGGTGCACATCGTCGGCGAGCACACCAGCGCGGCGATCCGCAGGATCGACCGCCAGTCGTGCCGCAGGGTGGCGCGCAGCGGCGCGCGTTCGTGCTCGCCGGAGGCGGCCACCTGCGCGAACTCCGGTGTCTCGTCCAGCCGCAGTCGCATGTAGAGGCCGATCAGGCCCAGCGGGAGCGCGATCAGGAACGGGACCCGCCAGCCCCACGACTCCAGCGCGGCGGGCGAGAGCACCTCGGTGAACAGCAGCGCGGACAGGCTGGCCACCATCATGCCGAGCACGATCGTGATCGTCTGCCAGCTGCCGTAGTAGGCGCGCCGCCCGGCCGGGGCGGTTTCGATAACGTACGCCACCGCCCCGGTCCACTCGCCGCCCGCGGACAGGCCCTGCGCCAGGCGCAGCACCAGGATCAGCACCGGCGCGGCGACCCCGATCGAGGCGTACGGCGGCACCAGCGCCATCAGCGCGGTGCCCAGCGAGATCAGCAGGATGATCGCCGACAACGCGCTGCGCCTGCCGTAGCGGTCGCCGATGTAGCCGAACACCACCCCGCCCAGCGGCCGCACCACGAAGCTCACGCCGAACAACGCGAACGTCAGCAGCAGCGCCGCGGTCGGGTCACCGGCGGGGAAGAACAACTTCGCGATCGTGGACGCGAAGTACCCGTACAGCACGAACTCGTACCACTCGATGAAGTTGCCGATGCACGCGGCGACGATCGATTTGCGTTGCGCCGGCGTGATGCCGGCGCCGGCACCGGCCTGCGCGTGGGTCTGGACGCTCATGGTGTGCTCACTCTCCTGCCGGGGCGACGCTGCCCCAGTGCGGTGTCCCCGCGACGGGGACGTGGTCGACGTGGTCGAGGTAGGTGCCGAAGCCGATGTCGAGGCGGATCCCGCCGTAGCGCGCGGACACCACCTCCCGGCACGGCAGCAGCTGGACGGGGTCCGCGGTGGAGGGCCGGAGGGTCACTTCGGCCGTGCCGTCCCACGCGCCGCCCGGCTCGGAGGTGCGGAACGGGATCCGCACCAGGCGGCTGATGTCGTAGCCGGTGCCCTCCGCGCTGGGGATCAGCTTGAGCGCGAAGTGGTTGCCGAACCAGGCGGGTACCGGGTCGAGCGGGCCGGCGGGTGCGGTGGCCCGCGCCCGGATGGTGACGATCTCGATGTCGTTGGCGGTGACGATGCGGCCGCTGACCTCGCCGCCGTCCTCGGTGAGGGTGACGGCGCGGGCCTGCTTCTTGGGCAGCCCGAAGATCTCCCGGCCGAGGGTCCCGTGGTTGAGGCCCTCGATGAAGAACGTGAGCGGGTAGGCGCCGACCTCACCGTGCCGGTGGCAGCGCACGCTGATCCCGGCCTGCAGGTACGGCGGCCGCTGCTCGACGGTGCCGTCGGGCAGGTGGAACCCGGCGCCGAGGAACTCGGCGACCCAGATCCCGACCAGCGGGTCCGCCGTCGCCGCCAGCGGCGCGGGCAGCAGGCCCGCCACGGCCTGGGGGTCGGTGCGGTACTCGACGGTGAGCCAGCGCAGCCGCACCGACTCGGTGCCCACGCCGTACAGCGGCGCGAACGGGGGCATGGCGACGACGGGTTCGGTCACGGTTCCTCCTAGGCGCGCACGGACTTGGTGACGGCCTCGGCGATCACCTCGGCCGACGGGATCACGGCGGCGGCGAGTCCCGGCGCGGCCGGGATGCGGGCGTCGGGCGTGCCGACCCGCACCGGCGGGCAGCGCAACGGCACCCCGGCCTCGGCGACGGCGGCGACCACCTCGCCGCCCACCCCGCCGACGGTGTGCGCCTCGTGGGCGACCACCAGGCGCCCGGTGCGGCGCACGCTGGCCAGCACGGTGTCCAGGTCGAGCGGGCGGACCCAGCGGGCGTCGATCACCTCGGCGTCGATGCCGTCCGCGGCGAGCCGCCCGGCCGCCTCCAGGACCCGGTGCTGCATCGCGCCCCAGGTGAGCACCGTGACGTCTCGGCCGGGCCGCCGCACGGCCGCGCCCCCGATCGGCCGCACCTCGCCGCCGAGCCGGACCTCCTGCTTGCCCGCGTGGTAGAGCGTGCGGTTCTCGATCACGATCACCGGGTCGTCGCACCAGATCGCCGACAGCAGCAGGTCGTAGGCGTCCTGGTGGGTGGCGGGCAGGCACACCCGCAGCCCGGGTACGTGGGCGAACAACGCCTCCAGCGACTGCGAATGCTGCGCGCACGCGCCGGGCGCGTTGCCCTGCTGGGTGCGCACGGTCAGCGGCGCGGACAGCGCGCCACGCGAGACGTAGCGGACGTTGGTGGCCTGGTTGACCAGCTGGTCGAAGGCGACCAGGGAGAAGTCGGCCCACATGATCTCCGCGATCGGACGGCGGCCGAACATCGCGGCGCCGACCGCGCCGCCGAGGATCGCCGATTCCGAGATCGGGGTGTCGAACACGCGGTCGCCGAACTCCTTGCGCAGGCCCTTCGTCACGCCGAACACGCCGCCGGGAGCGCCGACGTCCTCACCGAACAGCAGCGCTTCCGGCCGTTCGGCGAGCGCGCGGCGCAGCGCGGCGTTGACGGACTCGGCGTAGGAGAGGTTCTTCGTCTCAGGCATACAGGTGCTCCAGAACGGTCGAGGGGTCGGCGAGGGGATCGGCCAGGGCGCGGGCGGCGGCGTCGGCGATCTCGCGGTCCACCCGGGCGGTGAGTTCGTCCAGTTCGGACTGGGCGACGCCGAGGGCGAGCAGTTCGCGGGTCAGCCTGCCGATCGGCTCCGCGGCGAGCGCGGCGTCCAGGTCCCCGGCGGGTCGGTAGTGCTGCGCGTCGCCGATGTAGTGGCCGACGATCCGCTGGGTCATCGCCTCCAGCAGCACCGGGCCCGCCCCGGACCGGGCCCGGCGGGCGGCTTCGGCCACGGCCTGCCGCACCGCCTCGGGGTCGTTGCCGTCGATGCGCGCGCCCGGGAACCCGTAGGCGGAGGCGCGCTTGAACAACCGGTCCACCCGCACCATGTCGGCGATCGGGGTGAGCTCCGAGTAGTGGTTGTTCTCCACCAGGAAGATCACCGGCAGCGACCGGACGGCTGCGAAGTTCATCGCCTCGTGCACCGCGCCCTGGTTCATCGCGCCGTCGCCGAACGCGGCCAGCGCCACCCGGCCGGAGCCGTCGAACGTGGCGGCCAGCGCGGCGCCCGCGGCGATCGGCGCACCGGCCCCGACGATGGAGTTCTCGCCGTACATGCCGTAGTCGGGCGCGGTGAGGTAGGCCGACCCGCCCCGGCCGCCGTTGATCCCGGTGGCGCGGCCGAGCAGCTCGGCGAACAGGGCGCGGGGCGGCGCGCCGCAGGCCAGTGTCCAGCCGTGACCCCGGTAGGTGGGGAACACGGCGTCGCGGGTGAGGTCGAGCGCGGCGCACGCACCGGTGTAGATCGCTTCCTGGCCGTTGCACAGGTGCACCGAGCCGACGATGTCGCCGGTGGCGCGCAGGCGCGTGACCTCCTCTTCGAAGGACCGGATGCGCCACATCGATTCCAGATGGGCCAGCAGTGCGGCGGTTTCGGGCATGGGTGTACCCACTCTCCTTTTCGGACTGACGGGAAGTATGTGGTTCAGGCGTGGCCGAGCAGGCCGCCGTCGACGGTGAGGACCTGTCCGGTGACGTGCCGGGCGGCCGGCCCGGCCAGGAACTCCACGACACCGGCGACGTCGCCGGGTTCGCCTGCCGCGTCGAGGTCTTCGCCGGCTTCGGCGTAGCGGGCGCGCAGCCGGGCGGTGCCGATCGGGCCGGGGGCCACCGAGTTGACCCGGATGCCGTGCGGGCGCAGGTCGCGCGCCAGGTACCGGGTGTACTGCGCCACCGCCGCCTTGGCGACGCCGTAGTGGGCGTAGCCGCCGTCCGCGGTGGGCGCGAGCCCGTTGATCGAACTCATCGTGACGATGCTGCCGCGGCCCTGCGCCCGCATCGGACCGGCGACGGCCCGGCAGCAGTGGATCGTGCCGTAGAGGTTGAGCCGCAGCACAGCCTCCAGCTCACCGAGGTCCACTTCGGACGCGCGGTTGCCGTGGATCGGGCCGGTGCCGCCGCCGGCGTTGCAGACGAGCACGTCCACCCCGCCCCACGCGTCGACCACCGCGCCGATCGACGCGTCCACCGCGGCCGGGTCGGTCACGTCACAGCGCAGGCCCATCACGTCCACACCCTGGGCGGCGACCTCCGGCACGACCTCGCCGCCGAGGTCGGCGTCCACCACCGCCACGGACGCCCCGGAGGCCGCCAGCCGCACCGCGATCGCGCGCCCGATCCCGCGCCCGGCGCCGGTGACCACAGCCCGGGCGGAATCCAGCGTCCTCACGAGACCTCCCGGTCGGTGCGCGCCGGCACGTCGGGGGAGGGCACGGTCAGCCGGCCGGTGCGCAGCAGCCCGGTCGCCATCGCCGCCGCCTCCCGCACCTCCGCGATCAGCCACGACCGGCGCTCGGTGAACCGGGACTGCGGCACGGACACGGTGAACGCCCCGGCCGGCATCCCGTTCTCGCCGAAGAACGGCGCGGACACGCAGCAGACGCCGTCGCTGAACTCCTCCAGGTCCAGGGCATAACCGCGGCGGCGGGAGGTGGCCAGGTCCACGGTGAGCGCGTCGAAGTCGGTGATCGTGTGCGCGGTGACCGCCTCCAGCGGCACACCCGCGAACATCGCCGCGACCTGCTCCTCCGGCAGGAACGCCAGCACCGCCTTGCAGGAGGCGCGGGCGTGCATGTGCCCGGTGTAGCCCACGTCGAGGTTGCCCACGGACAGCGTGTGCAGACCCGAGATGTAGTGCTGCAGGATCAGCGTGCCGTGGTTCCAGCCGGAGATGTAGGAGGTCTCGCGCGTCTTGTTGTGCAGGCGCGTGAGGATGACCGCGAGCTCCGGGGAGGGCCCCGACCGCCGTTGCAGGTGGCGGCTCAGCGACGCCGCCTTCGGGCCCACGTCGTAGTACCCGCCCGGCAGCCGGACCACGTGCCCGCTGGCGACCAGCGTGCGCAGCAGGTGGTAGCAGGTGCCGATCTTGATGCCCAGCTGCCGCCCGAGCACCTTCGCGGTGGCGGTCCCGTCCGCGGCCGCGACGGCCTCCAGGACCTGCAGCCCGCGCTCCAGCGTGTGCAGGACGGTCGTGCGCTGCTCACCCATCGCGCACCACCAGCCTGGCCAGCGTCAGCGCCAGCACCTTCGCGGCCCGCACCACGTCGGCTTCGGCCACGCACTCGTCCGGCGCGTGCGCCCGGGTCACATCGCCGGGGCCGAAGATCGCCGTCGGCACGCCCCGGGAGCCGAAGTACGCGGCGTCGGAGCCGGCGGTGAAGCCGGTCAGCGTCTCCGCGCCCGCGCACTCCCGCTGCGCGGACCGGAGCGCGGTGATCAGCGGGTGGTCCGTGGGGGTTTCCCACCCGGGCAGTCCCTCGTGGTCCCAGCGCACGGACGGCGGGTGGTCCCGCAGCCAGTCGTCGGTCGCGGCGACCTCGCCGAGCACCCGCTCCACCTCCCGGCGCAGCTCGCCCGGAGGCTCGCCGGGCATCAGGCCGATCCGGCCGGACATGGTCGCGTGGTCGGGCACCGCGGCGCGCCAGCTGCCCGCCCGGGCGGTGCCGATCGCGAACGGGATCGCGGTCGGCACGTCGGCGAACAGCGGGTGCCGGTAGGCCGCGCCGCGTTTGCGCGCCAGCTCGGCCAGCGCCTCGCGGACCCGGATCAGCTTGTCGAACGCGTCCACCCCGCGCCACGGGGCCGAGGTGTGCGCGGCGACGCCGGTGACCTCGACGGTGAAGAACAGCAGACCGGTGCTGACCGGCACGATCGCCCCGCCGGTGGGCTCCAGCACCAGCGCGGCCGCCGGGTCCGGCGCCTGGTGCACCGCCGCCCGCGTGCCCGCCCCGGTGGTCTCCTCGGCGACGACGAGCTGCACCGCCACGTCGAACGGCAGGTCCACCCCGGCTTCGTCGAGTGCGGCGAGCGCGTACAGCCCGGCCGCGATGCCGCCCTTCATGTCGACCGAGCCGCGCCCGTGCACCAGGCCGCCGTCCCGGTCACCGGAGTAGGGCGGCCGGGACCACGCCTGCTCGTCGCCCGCGGGCACCACGTCGACGTGGCCGTTGAGGACCACGCACGGCAGGCCGCGGCGGCCGGGGTACCAGGCGATCAGGTTCTCCCGCTGCGCGGCCCGCGGCTCCCCGGAGGCCTCCTCGAGCGGCTGCCGCGTCACCGGCCAGCCCCGGGCGGCGAACCAGTCGGCGTACCGGCCGGTGACCCGGTCCTCCCACCCGCTCTCGCTCGGGTCCCGCACCGTCGCGGCCAGGAACGACAGCATGTCCTCGGCCAGGGCGTCGACACGGGCCGTCACGTCGGCGTCGGTCGGTCGCGGCATGGTCACCTCCTGCTTGCTGGGCTGGCCGACACTGTGCGGCCCCGGAGGCGCCCATTGCATCAGAGTGAACCCGTTTTTCGACTATTTGAAATTCGCGCCCGGCGACGGTGAGCCCGTCCGGGCGGCCGCCCTAGCGTGCGCAGGCGTCGCCATCCGCCGAAGGAGGAGCCCGTGCCCCACGCCGAGTTGTGGCAGCGCCACCGCCAGGTCATGCCGTCCTGGATGCAGCTCTACTACGACGAGCCGATCGAACTGGTCCGCGGCTCAGGGCGCCGCGTGACCGACGGCGAGGGCCGCGAGTACCTCGACTTCTTCGGCGGGTTGCTCGCCACCATGGTCGGCCACGACATCCCGGAGATCACCGAGGCGATCCGGGCGCAGGCCGGGCGTCTGCTGCACTCCTCGACGCTGTACCTGATCCGCAGCCAGGTCGAGCTCGCCGAGCGGATCGCGAAGCTGTCCGGCCTGCCCGACGCGAAGGTCTTCTTCGTCAACTCCGGCACCGAGGCCGTCGAGACGGCGCTGCTGCTGGCCACCCAGCGGCGCCGGTCGCACCAGGTGCTCGCGCTGCGTGGCAGCTACCACGGCCGGTCCTTCGGCACGGTCGCGGCCACCGGGATCCGGGGCTGGTCGGCCACCGCGCTCAGCCCGCTCGCGGTCACCTACGTGCACAGCGGCTACCGCTACCGCAGCCCCTTCGGTCACCTGGACGACGCCGCGTTCGTGGCGGCCTGCGCCGACGAGCTGCGCACGATCATCGAGACCTCCACCGCCGGGGACGTGGCGTGCCTGCTGGCCGAGCCGGTCCAGGGCGCGGGCGGGTTCGCCACCCCGCCCGAGGGCTTCTTCCCGGCGATGAAGGCCGTGCTCGACGACTACGGCATCCTGCTGATCTCCGACGAGGTCCAGTCCGGGTGGGGACGCACCGGCCGGTCGTTCTTCGCCATGCCGGGTTCCGGCGTGACCCCGGACGCCATCACCTTCGCCAAGGGCCTGGGCAACGGCGTCGCGATCGGCGGGGTCGTCGCGCCCGCCGGTCTGATGGACTGCCTCGGCGCGAACTCGATCTCCACCGCAGGCGGCAACCCGCTCGCCACGGCCGCCGGTGTCGCGACCCTGGACTACCTGCTCTCGCACGACCTGCAGGCGAACGCCGACAAGGTCGGCGAGCACCTGATGACCGGCCTGCGTGCGATCGCGGACGGTTGCCCGCTCGTCGGCGAGGTCCGCGGGATGGGGCTGATGATCGGCGTGGAACTCGTCGTGCCCGGCACCCGCGAACCGGCCGTGGCCGCGACCCTGCGCGTGCTGGAGGCCGCCCGGCAGCGTGGCCTGCTGGTCGGCCGCGGCGGCCTGCACGGCAACGTCCTGCGGGTCACCCCGCCGATGACCGTCACCGTCGCCGAGGCGGACGAGGCGCTCGCCGTGCTGCGCGAGGTCCTCACCACTGTGGAACGAACCGAGGAGAACGCATGATCAAGCGCTGGAACCCGGACACCGTCGCTGCCCCGATCGGGATGTACAGCCACCTGGCGCACGTTCCGCCCGGGCACGAGCTCGTGGTGATCTCCGGGCAGGTCGGCGCGCTGCCCGACGGCTCGCTCGCCGGTGCCGACGCCGAAGCCCAGACCGAGGCGATGTTCGCCAACCTCGAACGGCTCCTCGCCGCGGCGGGCGCGCAGCCGCGGCACCTGGTCAAGGTGTTCAGCATGGTGGCCGGCACCGAGCACCTGACCGGCTTCCGGTCCGTGGTGAAGCGGACCTTCACCCGCTGGTACCCGGACGGCGACTGGCCGGCCCAGTCGCTGATCGTGGCGGCCGCGCTCGCCCGGCCGGACATCCTGGTGGAGGTCGAGGCCATGGCCGCGGTGCCCCGGTGACGCCCGCCGAGTTCCGGGCGCTCTTCCCCGCGCTGCGCGACCAGGTGTGGCTGGACACGCCGGGCGCGCCGCCAGGGGCGGAGCCGGTGGTGACCGCGATGCGCGAGGTGCTCGACACGTGGTCCTCCGGCGGGTTCGACTGGCTCGCCTGGGACTCTGCCGCCGGCGATGCGCGGGAGCTGTTCGCCGGGTTTCTCGGCGTCCCGCCGGGCACGGTCGCCACGGTGTCCTCGCTCGCCGAGGCCGCCGCGACCGTCGCCGCGTCCCTGCCCCGTGGCCGGGTCGTGGTGGCGGAGCAGGACTTCCGCAGCAACCGGTTCCCCTGGCTGGCGCGGCACGACGTGGTGAGCGTCCCGGCGCGGGACGGCGTGACCCGGGCCGAGGACCTGATCGCTGCCCTCGACGAGGACGTGGCGCTGCTGGCGGTGAGCGAGGTGACCAGCCGCGAAGGGCAGCGGCTGGACCTTCCCGCGTTGCGCGCCGCGACCGACCGGGTCGGGGCGCGCCTGTTCGTCAACCTCACCCAGTCGCTCGGCGCGCTGCGGTTCGACCCGGCCGTGGCGCCCGACTACCTCGCGGTGCACGGCTACAAGTGGATGCTGTGCCCCCGGGGCGCGGCATGGCTGGTGGCGCGGCCGGACCGGGTGGCCGGGCTGCGGCCGCTGGCGCCCGGCTGGAAGTCCACCGCCGCGCCGCACGGCTACTTCGGCGGCGACCTGGACCTCGCACCGGACGCCGCCCGCTGCGACGCCTCACCGGCGTGGTTCTCCTGGCTGGGCGCCTGTGCTGCGCTGCGCCTGTTCCACCAGCTGGACCCGGCCGCGGTGGAACGGCACGTGCTCGGCCTGGCCGGGCAGCTGACCGACGAGGCGGCGGCACTCGGGCTGCAGCGTGTCCACAGTGGACCGGGTTCGCACATCGTCGTCCTGGCCACTGAGGACGCCGACCGGATCGCCCGGTCGCTGGCCGGGCACGGCGTGCGCGCCACCGCACTGGGCGACCGGGTCCGGTTCGGATTCCACTACTTCAACGACGAGTCCGACGTGGCGGCCGCGGTGCGGGCCCTCGCCGCCGCGCAGGCCCGCTAGGAAGCCAACCCGCCGTCCACGACGAACTCCGCGCCGGTGACGAAGGCGCTGGCCGGGGAGACCAGGAAGAGCACGGTCGCCGCGACCTCCTCGGCCAGACCCCGCCGCCCCAGCGGCGTCGCCGCGAGGACCTGGGCGTTCCACTCCTCGGTGATGACGTCCAGCATCCCGGTGTCGATGAACCCGGGGTGCACCGAGTTGACGCGAACCCCGTGCGCACCCAGCTCCACCGCGGCGCACTTCGTCATGCCACGCACCGCCCACTTGGTCGTGGAGTAGGCGATCTGCCCGGGATACGGCCGGTGCGAGGCGATCGAGGAGATGTTCACGATCGCCCCGCCACCGGCCGTCTTCATCACCGCGCCCGCGGCCCGCATCCCGAGGAAGGGGCCGCGCTGGTTGACCCGGTAGTGCTCGTCGAAGTCCTCCGGCGCCGTCCCGGTCACGTCCGGGCCCGGCCGGTAGATCCCGGCGTTGTTGACCAGGATCGCGGGCTGGCCGAGCCGCGCGACCGTGGCCTGGAGAAGCCGGTCCCACGAGTGCTCGCAGCCCACGTCGTGCGGCTCGTAGACCACCCGGTCGCCCAGTTCGGCGGCGAGGGCGCGTCCGTCGGTTTCGCGCCCGCCCGCGATCACCACCGCCGCACCGGCGTCCGCCAGCGACCGCACGATCGCGGCGCCGATGCCACGCGCGCCGCCGGTCACGATCGCGACCTGGCCATCCAGCTCGGCGCTCACCACGGCGCGATCCCGTCGACGAACCTCCGCAGCGCCTGGTTGACCACCTCGGGCTGCTCCTCGGTCACCAGGTGCCCGCTGTCCGCGACGCGCACGAACTCCGACCCCGGCAGGCGGGCGTGCATCGCCTCCGCGCGGGCGATCGGGATGCCGCCGTCGTCCTCGCCGTGGATGATCAGCGTCGGCACGGTGATCTCGGCCAGCTGCCCGAGCCGGTCCTCGCGGTCGATCCACGACCGGTACTCGCCCCACACGGAGCGCGACGGGCGCGCCCTCCACTTCCGCACCCACCGCCGCACGTGCTCCGGGTTCTCCGCGATCGTCCGCGGCCCGAAGATCACCGGCACGAACGCCTCGGCGAACTCCGCGCTGATCGGCTCCTCGGTGTCCATCGGCTCCAGCAGCGCCCCGAACCGCTCGCGCTCCTCCGGCGTGTACGCGTCGGCCATGGTGGACACCAGCACCAGTCCGGCCAGGCGAGCCGGGTGCTTGAGCGCCAGCTCGATCGCCATGAACCCGCCCACCGA
Organism: Amycolatopsis sp. 3B14; assembly: GCF_050958625.1. Lineage (NCBI taxonomy): Bacteria > Bacillati > Actinomycetota > Actinomycetes > Pseudonocardiales > Pseudonocardiaceae > Amycolatopsis > Amycolatopsis sp. 3B14. The sequence goes on along the minus strand of NZ_JBHZEN010000040.1, from coordinate 16,602 downwards.
CATGCCGACCAGCACGAACCGGTCGATGCCGTCCACCACGTCGAGGCAGTCGGCGACCAGGTCGTCCAGCGAGCGTTCGGTGCCGTAGCGGGACGTGCCCGCCCGGCTGGTGTAGGCGATCGTCCGGTACGCCCCGGCCAGTGCCGCGATCTGCGGGTCGAACATCGTGCGGTCGAGCAGCGTGCCGTGGCTGAACACCACGGCCGGTCCCTCGCCGCGGTCGAGGACGTCACTGTCCAACATGGACTTCTCCCTTCACCGATGGAACCATCCGCTCCCGGAAGCACACGGCGGCCACCAGAGCCAGCAGTGCCGTCGCGGCCAGGTACCCGGCGGGCGCCAGCGAACTGCCGGTCGCGCCGATCAGCCACGTCGACACGAACGGCGCCGTGCCGCCGATCAGCGCCGCCGAGATGGTGTAGGCGAACGACGAACCGGCCGAGCGCACCCGCGCCGGGAAGATCTCCGTCATCGACACCAGCGTGGTCGACACCAGCGCCCCCATCAGCGACCCGAGCACGACCTGCCCGGCGATCGCGCCGGCCGGGGAACTGCGGATGACCGCGAGCACCGGCACCGCCAGCACGGCGATCGCCGCGGTGAGCGTGACCAGGACCGGCCGCCGCCCGATCCGGTCCGACCACGCCGACACGAACGGCATCGGCGCCAGCGCGGCGACCGCGCCGGCGAGCGTCGCGGTGAGCGCCAGCCCGGTGCCGAACCGGACGGTCTGCGTCAGGTACGACACCATGAACGTCAGCACCAGGTAGAACGCGGTCGTGTGCAGGCCGGCCAGCCCCGCCACGGTCAGGATCTCCCGCCGGTACCGCAGCGCCTCCCGCAGCGGCGACTGCGCCACCTCGTGCCGGTCGGCAAGCGCGCGGAACTCCGGCGTGTCCTCCAGGCGCAGCCGGATGTAGAGGCCGACGATGCCCAGCGGACCGGCGACGAGGAACGGGATCCGCCAGCCCCACGCGGCCATCGCCGCGTCACCGAGCGCCGCGGCCAGCGAGGCGACCACCAGGCTGCCGATCACGAACCCGACCACGGCGGAGAACATCAGCCAGCTGGTGGCGTACCCGCGCCGCCCCGGCGGGGCGTGCTCGATCATGAACGCCCCGACGCTGCCGAACTCGCCGCCGGTGGAGAAGTTCTGCAGCCCGCGCAACACGACGAGCAGCACCGGCGCGGCGATGCCGAGCGTGGCGTACCCGGGCAGCAGCCCGATCGCGAACGTCGACCCGCACATCAGCAGCAGCACCGTGACCAGTACCGGACGACGGCCGATGCGGTCGGCCAGCGGCCCGAAGAACAGGGCGCCCAGCGGGCGGAGCCCGAAGGTGAAGCCGAACACGCCGAAGGTGGCCAGCAGCCGGGCCATCGGGTCGGCGCCGGGGAAGAACGTCGCTCCGATGTGGACGGCCACGAAGCCGTACACGGAGAACTCGTACCATTCGACGAGGTGGCCGAAGACCGTGGCGAAGTAGATCCGCCCGCGCGGGACGGGGGCCTGCGTCACGACGCGCTCCCTTCGAGCGTGCTGGGCGTGGCGGGCCGGGCGGTCTCGTCGGCGAAGACCTGCTCCAGCGTCTTGCCGGTGACGCGGGGGCCGAACAGCCGGATGACGAGCGCGCCCGCGGCCAGCAGCGCGGCCATCACCGCGAACACGCCGCCGAACCCGATCGAGCCGAACGCCAGCCCGATGACGACCGGTGCGGTGAGCCCGCCCGCGTTGCCCGCCGTCGAGGCGAGCCCGGCGCCGGTGGCGCGGATGGCGGTCGGGTAGACCTCCGAGCAGTACGGGAACACGATGCCGGAGATGCAGGTGATGCAGATCGACAACGCCATCCCGATCAGCAGCAGGGCGATGCTGTCACGTGGTACGACCCCCAGCGCGAGCGAGGCGAGCGCGGCGAAGCCGAAGAACATCACCAGCAGCGTGCGGCGCTCGAACCGGTCGCTGACGGCGATCGCGGTCAGGTACCCGATCGGCTGGGCCACGAAGAGGAAGAAGCTGTAGGTGGCGGCGACGCCGGGGTCGACCCCGATCTCCAGGAACAGCGACGGCATCCAGGTGAAGAACCCGAAGAAGGCGAACAGGAACACGAACGAGCCGAGCCACGTCGCCACCGACACCCGCGCGAGACCGCCACGCCACACCTGCAGCGGCGACCAGGACATCGCGGGCGCGGCCGGTGCGACGACCTGCGCCGGCGGCACCGGCGGCAGAGCCGCGCCGCGGCGGGCGGCGATCACCCGCTCCTCCAGACGGGTCACCACGGCGTCCGCCTCGGCCACGCGTCCCTGGCTGAGCAGCCACCGCGGCGATTCCGGCAGGGAGCGCCGCCACCACAGCAGGACCAGCACCGGCAGGCCGCAGATCACCGCGGCGATGCGCCATCCGCCGTCCAGCGGCACGACCAGCGAACCGAGCACCGCCGCGGCCACGTTGCCGAGCGAGAAGAACAACGTCACTCCGCTGACGAACCGGCCACGGTTGTGCCCGGTCGCGAACTCGGAGATGTAGGGCGACACGATGGCGGCCTCCGCGCCCGCGCCGAGCCCGCCGATCACGCGGACCACGAGGATGAACGCGAACCCGTTGGCGAAGGCCAGCGCGATCGACGCGGCGCAGAACAGCAGCAACGCGTAGAGCATCACGCGTTTGCGGCCGAACCGGTCGCCGACCACGCCGGCCAGGATCGCGCCGACGATCATGCCCACCGGCGCGGCGCCGCCGATGAGGCCGATCTGGACGTTGTCCAGACCGAACTCCGCTTTCAGGTGCGGCAGCATGAAGCCGATGATCACGATGTCGAGCGCCTCGAACAGGTGGCCGAGGCCGCCCGCGAAGAGGATGCCGTACTGCGGGCGGCTCATCGGGAGCCGTTCGAGCCGGGCGAGGATGGTGCCGGTGGACATGGCGGCCTCCAGGGCAGAGGGCAGGGGGGAACGCCCGGACGGGCCGGGTCGCGTGGGGGAGTGGGATCAGGCGGTGTGCGCGGTGACGGCGGCCGGCTCGCCGAGCGGGCGGGCCGAGGTTTCCGGCAGCTTGCGGGCCAGCACGAGGCCGACCGCGGCGGCGATGACGGCGAGGTAGAGGGCAGGCGCGAGCGGGCTGCCCGTGGCGGCAGCGAGTGCCGCGGCCACGAGCGGGGCGGTGCCGGCGATGGGACCGACCCCGAGGCTGTAGGCCAGCGCCGAACCGCTGGACCGGGTGCGGGCCGGGAACAGTTCGACGAGCACGATCGACGACATCACGTTGAGACACGCCTGGGGGACGGCGAACAGGCACATGCCCAGCAGTGCCAGGCCCGGTGAGCCCGAGCCGACCAGCAGCAGCACCGGCACGGCCAGCACGGCGTGGGTCAGCGCGCCGCCGACGTAGACCGGGCGCCGCCCGGCCCGGTCGGACACCCACCCGGCCACCGGGCAGATCGCGGCGTAGAACAGCAGCGCGATCGAACTCACCGCCAGCGACGCGGTCCGGTTGCCGGTGGCTGACATCGCGTTGGTGAAGTACGTGGCCAGGTAGTAGAACCCGACCCCGGTGACCGCGGCGCAGGCGAACGCGAGCACCAGCGTGCGGCGTTCGGTCCGCAGCGCGGTGCGCACCGGGGTGGCGGCGACCTCGTCGCGTGCGCGCAGGCTCCGGTACACCGGCGTCTCGTCCAGGCGCAGCCGCAGGTACAGGCCGATCAGGCCGAGTGGTGCGGCGAGCAGGAACGGCAGCCGCCAGCCCCAGGACTGCATCTGCGCCGGGGTCAGCAGGTTCTCCAGCAGCAGCACCGATCCGGTGCCGGCCACGATGGCCAGGCCGCCGGAGGCGGAGATCAGGCTGGCGCGGAAACCGCGGCGGCCCGGCGGGGCGTACTCGGCGAGGAACGCCGACGCGCTCGTCCACTCGCCGCCCGCGGACAGGCCCTGGACGCAGCGCAGCAGCACCAGCAGCAGCGGCGCCCAGAACCCGATCGTGGCGTAGGAGGGGAGCAGGCCGATGAGGGTGGTGGCGCCGCTGATGCCGATGACGGCGGTGGACAGCGCGACGCGGCGGCCACGCCGGTCGCCGAGCGAGCCGAGCAGCGCGCCGCCCAGCGGGCGGAACACGAACGCGATGCCGAACACCGCCAGGGACGCCAGCAGCGAGGCGACGGAATCGCCGGTGGGGAAGAAGACGCGGCCGAGGGTGACGGCGACCGCGCCGTAGACGGCGAAGTCGAACCACTCGGTGAAGTTGCCGACCAGGGTGGCCGCGACGACCGCGGAGGGAGAGCGCATCGGTGAGCTCCTGGAGAGAAGCGGTGTGGCCGGCCCCCATCCGGCCACACCGGCGCGGTTTACTTGGTGTAGTCGATGATCCCGCGGATGATCTTGCCGTCGCGCAGGTCCTGGTACCCGTCGTTGATCTCGTCGAGCGTGTAGCGGGCGGTGATCAGCTCGTCGAGCTTGAGCCTGCCCGCGTCGTACATCCGCAGCATCTTCACGATGTCGTACTGCGGGTTGGACGAGCCGAACAGCGTGCCCTTGATCGTCTTCTGGTTGAACACCAGGTCCGAACCGGACACGTGCACCGTGAGGTTCGCCGGGTTCGCCACACCGGTGACGACGACCGTGCTGCCCTTGCCGATCACCGCGAAGGCGTCCGCGATGACCTTCTCCGTCATCACCCCGACCACGCAGATCGCCTGGTCGGCGCCCTCGCCCCAGGTCAGTTCGCGGACCGCGTCGGCGGCCTCCTCGGCGGTGGCGAACACGTGGGTCGCGCCGAACTCCTTGGCGGTCTGCCGTTTGAACTCGACCGGGTCGACGCAGATGACGTTCTTCGCCCCGGCCTGCACCGCACCCTGCACGGCGTTGATCCCGACGCCGCCGATCCCGTAGATCACCGTGGTGTCACCGGGTTTCACCTCGCCGGCGTTGACCGCGCTGCCGTACCCGGTCGGCACGCCACAGCCGACCAGCACCGCCTTGTCCAGCGGCAGCCAGTCGTCGACCTTCACGCACGACAGCTCGGACACGGTGGTGTACTCGGAAAAGGCGCCGAGCATGCAGAACGCGCCGATGTCGCCGAGCTCGGGGTCGTGCATGCGGAAGGTGCCGTCGGGCATGCTGCCCTCGAGGATGGTGGCGCCCATGTTGCACAGGTTCTGCTTGCCGGTGGAGCAGTAGCGGCACTTGCCGCAGCTGGGGATGAAGCTGCACACGACGTGGTCGCCCTCGGCGACCCGGGTGACGCCCGGGCCGACGCGCTCCACGACTCCGGCGGCTTCGTGGCCGCCGACGATCGGGAAACGCACGACGTTGTCGCCGTCCATCATGTGCAGATCGGAGTGGCACAGCCCGGCGGCGGAAACCTTGAGCAGGACCTCGTTGGGGCCGGGCTCGTCGAGTTCGACCTCCCGGACCTCGAAGGGCTGGTGGTAGCCGGTCAGCACGGCGGCGCGGGTCTTCATGGTGTCTCTACTTTCCGTTCGCGGGGGAGGGTCAGCCGTGGAAGGTCCACACGGACTTCGTTTCGAGGTAGCCGTCGAGGCTGTCCGGGCCGAGGTCGCGGCCGTAGCCGGACTGGGCGAAGCCGCCGAAGGGGGCGGCCGGGTCGGTCAGGCCCCAGCCGTTGACGTAGACGGTGCCGGCGCGCAGCGCGCGGGTCATGGCGTGCTCGGTGGCGACGCTGCCGGTCCACAGCCCGGCCGCGAGGCCGTAGTCGCTGGCGTTGGCGCGGCGGGCGGCCTCCTCGGCGTCGTCGAAGGGCAGCACGACCACGACCGGGCCGAAGATCTCCTCGCGCGCGCACTCCATGTCGTCGGTGGCGCCGGCGATCACGGTCGGCGGGTAGAAGAACCCGCCACCGGTGGGCAGTTCCCCGGCCTGGTGCACCTTCGCGCCTTCGGCCGCGGCCCGCTCGACGTAGCCGCGGACCCGCTCCACCTGGCGCTCGTTGACCAGCGGCCCGAAGTCGACGCCCGCGTCCAGGCCGTGGCCGATCGACAACGCGGCCGCCTCGGCGAGCAGCTTGTCCACCACCTCGTCGTGGATGTCGCGCTGCACGAACAGCCGCGACGGCGCGCTGCAGGTTTGGCCGGAGTGCCAGAAGATCCCGCCCGCGGAACCGGCGACGGCGGCGTCGAGGTCCGCGTCGCCGAAGATGATGTTCGCGCTCTTGCCGCCCAGTTCCAGGGTGACCCGCTTGAGCAGGTCCGAGGCGTCGCGGGCGATGCGGCGGCCGACGGCGGTCGAGCCGGTGAACGACAGCTTGCGCACGCCCGCGTGCGCCACCAGCGCCTGCCCGGCCTCGTCGCCGTAGCCGGGCACCACGTTGAGCACGCCGGGCGGCAGGCCCGCCTCGACGGCGAGTTCGGCGAGCCACAGCGCGGACAGCGGGGTCTCCTCCGATGGCTTGAACACCACCGGGCACCCGGCGGCCAGCGCGGGCGCCATCTTCCAGGCGCACAGCAGCAGCGGGAAGTTCCACGCCGTGATCGCCCCGGCGACCCCGACGGGTTCCCGCTCGGTGCGGACGTGGATGCCCGGGTGCGAGACGGGCACCGTGGTGCCCTGGATCTTGCTCGGCCAGCCCCCGTAGTAGAGGAAGGTCCGCGCGGCGAACTCGACGTCGATGGCGCGGGCCGCGCCGCGCACCTTGCCCGCGTCGAGCACCTCCAGCTCCGCGAACTCGTCGGCCCGGGCGTAGATCGCCTCGCCGATGCGGGTCAGGACGCGCCCGCGCTCCAGCGGGGTCATCCGCCGCCACTCGGAGGCGGGGTCGAAGGCGCGCGCGGCCGCGGCGACCGCGTCGTCGATGTCGGCCGCGCCGGCGCACGCCGTGGTCGCGATCGGCTCGCCGGTGCCCGGGTCCAGGACCGGGCGGGTCCGGCCGCTGCGGGCCTCGCGGCGCTCGCCGCCGATGAACAGGTGTGGGTCCGCGGCGAGGCGGGAGGCCACGACGGGAGCCAGGCCCCGGGCGGGTGTCGTCGTTGACATCAGCGTCTCATCCTCTTCGATATTTGATACAAACTAGTTGTGACGGAGGCTACGTCAGCGCGGCCGTGGTGTCCAGGATGTGTCGGAAAAACCTAGAAGTCGCAGCTAGTAGCGCTGTCTTGCTCGTGAGGCTTGTCTGATCATGTATCAAACTTGTACCGTCGTGGGTGTTCATCGAAGACAGCTGGAGGTTCCGATGCCCGCCGTCGCCGCGGCCCGCCCCTTCCGGGACGGGCTGCTGAAGCTGACCCCGCCACGCCTGCTCGGGTCCCGGTGTGACCGGTGCGCCACGGTCTCGTTCCCGGCGCGGGAGTTCTGTCCCGGCTGCCGCGCGGTCGAGGGGATCCGCGGGACCGAGCTCTCGCCCGCCGGCACGGTGTACAGCTTCACCGTCGTCCGGCAGGCGCCGCCCGGCGTCGAGGTGCCCTACGTGCTGGCCTACATCGACCTGCCGGAGGGGGTCCGTGTGCTCGCCCAGATCAGCGGGGTCGCGCCCGAGGACGTCGCGATCGGCCTGCCCGTGCACCTGGAGCTGACGACCACCGGCCAGGACGCCGACGGCGCCGACCTGGTCGGCTACCGGTTCCGCGCGGGGGTGGCGGCATGACGCTCGCACCCGCCCACGTCGCCGGCGCCGGCATGATCCGGTTCGGCAAGTACCCCGCCGACGTGACCCTGGAGCGCATGGCCGTCGGCGCCGCCCGCGCCGCGCTCACCGACGCGAGCGCCGAACTGTCCCAAGTGGACGCCCTGTACGTCGGGCACGTCTTCGGCGGCCCGGTCGCCGGGCAACGCGTCGCGGCGCAGCTCGGCCTCGACGGGCGCCCGGTGTCCAACCACGAGAACTACTGCGCCAGCGGGGCCACCGCCTTACGTGAGGCGTGGGTGGCCCTGGCCGCGGGCCTGCACGACGTCGTGTTGGTGATCGGCGTGGAGAAGATGACCGACCGGGTGTCCGGGGGCGTGCGGCCCGACCCGGGTGACCTGGACGCGGCGGTCGGGTACGTGATGGCCGCCGGTCACGGGCTCAGCGCCCGCCGGTACATGGCCGATCACGGCGCGACCCGCGAGCAGATCGCCGCGGTCGCGGTGAAGAACCACGCCCACTCGGTGCACAACCCGTTCGCCCAGTACCAGCGGCCGGTCACCTTGCAGGAGGTGCTGTCCGCGCGGCCGATCGCCGAACCGCTCGGGCTGCTGGACTGCAGCCCGATCTCCGACGGCGCCGCGGCGATGCTGCTGTGCAGCCCGGCCGGCCTGCGCCGCCTCGGCGTGGCCGGTTCCGTGCCACGCATGCTGGGCTGCGCGCTCGTCAGCGGCAGCGTGCGGCCGGGCATCGGCGACGTCAACGAGGAGGACGTCTCGCGCCGGGCCGCCGAGGAGGCCTGGAAGCTCACCGGCACCGGCCCGGAGGACATCGACCTGGTCGAGATGCACGACTGCTTCACGATCGCCGAGATCGTCCGGATGGAAGGACTCGGCCTGATCCCGCGCGGCGAAGGAGCGGCGTGGACCGAGGCCGGGCGCACCGCGCTCGGCGGGCGGCTGCCCGTCAACCCCAGCGGCGGGCTGCTCTCACGCGGGCACCCGGTCGGCGCCACCGGCGTCGCCCAGGCCTGCGAGCTGACCTGGCAGCTGCGCGGCACCGCCGGGGCCCGGCAGGTCGAGGGTGCGCGCGTCGGGCTGAGCTACTGCAAGGGCGGCACGGTCAACGGCACGGACGGAGGATCGGTGACGACGCTGGTGATGTCCCGATGACGCAGGTGACCACGACCGTGCCCGTGTGGGGCGGCTCCGCCGCACTCACCGCGGCACTGTCCACTCTGGAATCGCCGGTCCCCGCCGCGTGCCTGGCCCCGGACCTGCCCGGCGACCGGGACCTGGAAGGGCTGTCCGACGAACTGCTCGACGCCGAGATCGGTGACGTGCTCGCCGGTGTGCTGGCCGAGGTGCAGCGGCAGCTGCCCGCGCTGTCCGGGGCAGGACGGCTGGTGTTCCTGATCCCGGCCGAGGCCGCGCTGGGCCGTCCGCACGCCACCGCGGCCGGGGCGGTCGCGGGCGGTGTGCTGTCGATGGCGCGGACGCTGGCGATCGAGCTCGCCCGGGACGGCATCACGGTCAACACCGTGCTCTACGCCGACGGCGCCGAAACCGCGGTCGCCCACCAGGTGTCCGCGCTGCTCGCCGCCGACGGCGGGGACATCACCGGACAGGAGATCTACGTGACCGCGGGCAGCGGTCTGGGGAGGTTGCGGCCATGAAGACCGCGCTCGTGACCGGCGGCGCCGGTGGCATCGGCCGGGGCGTCTGCGAACGGCTGGCCCGTGAGGCCGACGTCGTGGTCGTCGCCGACCTCGATCCGGCGGAGGCCGCGGCGGAGATCGGCCCGAAGGCGCGGCCGATGGTCCTGGACGTCGCCTCCCGCGAGTCCCGCGAGCAGGTCGCCGCGGCCTGCGTGGCGGAGTTCGGCGGCGTCGACATTCTGGTCAACTGCGCCGGCGTGCTCCAGGACGCGCGGGTCGGCCGCCTCGACCCGGTGCTGTTCCGCCGCCTGCTCGCGATCAACCTGCTCGGCCCGCTGGCGCTGACGCGGCTGCTGCTGCGCCCGATGGCGCGGCGCGGCGGGGGAGCGGTGGTCAACATCGCCTCCCGCGCCTGGCTGGGCACCTTCGGCTCCACCGCCTACTCCACGGCCAAGGGCGGGCTGGTCGGCGCCACCCGGTCGCTGGCGCTGGAGGTCGCGCGCCAGGGCATCACCGTCAACTGCGTCGCGCCCGGGTTCGTCGCCACCCGGATGACCGAGGGGCTGCCGGACCGCATCCGCGAACGCACCCTGGAGGCGATCCCGGTCGGCCGCGCCGGGCACCCCGGCGACGTCGCCGACGCGGTGGCCTACCTGGCCGGCGCCTCCTACGTCACCGGGCAGGTGCTCGTCGTGTGCGGTGGGCGCAGCATCGGCGACCCGTACCGGCAGCCGGCGTGAAGGGAACACGGATGGGACCGCTGAACGGACTGCGCGTGGTGGAGTTCGCCGGGCTCGGCCCGGCGCCGTTCGCCGCGATGATGCTCGCCGACGCCGGCGCCGAGATCGTGCGGATCGACCGCCCGGGCAGCGACCGGGACGGCGGCATCCTCGACCGCGGCCGCCGCACTGTGCACCTCGACCTCAAATCCGACGACGGCCTGGCACGGGCCCGCGAGCTGATCACCTCCGCCGATGTCCTCATCGAGGGATTCCGGCCGGGCGTCATGGAACGGCTGGGCCTGGGCCCGCGGGCGTGCGCGGAGCTCAACCCGCGCCTGGTCTACGGCCGCATGACCGGCTGGGGGCAGGACGGCCCGCTGGCCGCCAAGGCCGGGCACGACATCAACTACCTCGCCGTCACCGGCGCCCTGCGCTCGATCGCCCGGCGGGGACAGGCGCCGGTGCCGCCGCTCAACCTCGTCGGGGACTACGGCGGCGGCGGGATGCTGCTCGCCTTCGGGCTGCTGGCCGCGCTGCGGGAGCGCGACGCCACCGGCCGCGGCCAAGTCGTCGACGCCGCCATGGTCGACGGCGTCAGCCTGCTGATGTCCGGCATCTGGCAGCGCGTCGCCGACGGCCGCTGGCAGCCCGAGCCCGGCACGAACGACATCGACACCGGCGCGCCGTTCTACGACGTCTACGAGACCGCCGACGGCGAGTACCTGGCCGTGGGCAGCATGGAGCCGCAGTTCTACGAGCGGCTGGTGCGCGCGCTGGGCCTGGACCCCGCCCGGTTGCCGGACCAGTGGGACCGGGAGTCCTGGCCTGCCACCAAGAAGCTGTTCGCGGAGATCTTCGCCGGCCGCACCCGCGCCGAGTGGGCCGAGGTGTTCGAGCCGCTCGACGCCTGCGTCACGCCCGTGCTGAGCATGACCGAGGCCGCCGCCGACCCGCACCTGACGGCGCGGTCGACGCTGCGGGTGGACGGCGACCGGGTGGAGCCCGCGCCTGCCCCGCGCATTTCCTCGATCATCGAGGAGTAACGTTGATAAAGTATCCGGCAGCAGCGACACGGGGACGGGGTGGCGGCATGGCCAGGGCGGCACAGCCGAAGCGGCGGAGCATGAGCGACGAGGTCGCCGCCCACATCCGCGAACGCATCTTCGACGGCACCCTCGAACGCGGGCAGCGCGTGCCGCAGGACGCGATCGCCGCCGAGCTCGGCGTGAGCCGCCTGCCCGTCCGGGAAGCCCTCATCACCCTGGAGACCGAGGGCCTGGTCGACACCGAGCCGCACCGCGGCACGTTCATCGTGCCGATCCGCCAGGAGGACATCGAGGACCACTACCGGATCTACGGCATGGTCCAGGGCCTGGCGACCGCTCGGGCGGCCACGCGGATCACCGAGCCGGTCCTGCGCAAGCTGGAGGAGCTGCACGAGCAGATGCAGCGCAGCACCGACGGCGACGAGCTGCACGACCTCAACTGGGAGTTCCACTCCCTGATCAACAAGACCGGGGGCAGCCGCCGTCTGCTGTCGGTGCTGCGGCAGCTGTCCCGCAACCTGCCGCGCTCGGTGTACGAGGTGCCCTCCGGCGGCGGTCCCGAGGCGAACAAGGGACACGCCCGGATCCTGCGCGCCCTGCGGGACGGCGATGCGGCGGCCGCCGACGCCGCCAGCCGGGAGCACGTCCGGCTGGAGGGCGACCACGTGGTGCGCACGCTGCGGGACCAGGGCGTCCTGGCCGACGACGCGTTCTGAGCAGGCCCGTTCCGTCCGGGGCCTTGCTTTCCGGACTGAGTTTATACATTATCAAGTATCAGACGACGAGGGAGTCGTGATGAACAGGCCACTCGCGGCCGTCGCCGGGGTGGGCACCACCCGCTTCGGCAAGCTGCCCGGCCACTCCGCCGACGACCTGGCCGGCTGGGCGCTCCGCGAGGCGCTGGCCGACGCCGGGATGGACGTCCGGGACATCGACGGGCTGGTCGCCTGCCGGGTCACCGGCTACGAATCCTTCGCCTCGGCCCACGGCCTGCAGCCCCGGTGGTGCGTGCCGCTGCCCGCCGAGGGCCGGATGTGCGGTGCGGCGATCGAACTGGCGACCGCCGCTCTGCGCACGGGGCAGTGCCGGACCGTGGCGCTGGTCTACGGCAACGACGGCCGCTCCGCGGGCGCCACCTACGGCGCAGGCGGCACCGGCTACACCGCGGCGGGGGAGGGCTACGGCACCGCGCCGGAACTGACCCGGCCCTACGGCATGACCTCCCCAGGCGCGTTCTCGGCGCTGATGTTCCAGCGGCACCGCCACCAGTACGGCACCACCGAGGAGCAACTGGCCGAGGTGGCGCTGACCTTCCGCCGCCACGCCGCCCTCAACCCGGCGGCGGTGATGCGCGACCCGCTCGACCTGGAGACCTACCTGGCCTCGCGCTACATCGTCGAACCGCTGCACCTGTTCGACTACTGCCTGATCAACGACGGAGGCGTGGCGATGATCCTCACCACCGCCGACCGCGCCCCGGACCTGCCGCGGCCGCCGGTGTACGTCCGCGGCGCCGCCCAGCGGGCCCAGTTCCTCGGCTCCGACTTCCCGCCCGAGGACTTCTGGGCCGGGGCGATCGGCGAGGCCGGCACGGAGTCGCTGCGCCAGGCCGGCGTCGACCGGGCCGACGTGGACGGCCTGATGCTCTACGACAACTTCAGCCCCAACGTCCTGTTCACCCTGGAAGGCCTGGGCTATTGCCCCCGTGGGGAGTCCGGGCGCTGGATCCAGGACGGCCGGATCGGGCTGGGCGGGGAGCTCCCGGTCAACACCTCCGGCGGGCACCTGTCCGAAAGCTACCTGCAGGGCTGGGGTCTCAACGTAGAGGCCGTGCGGCAGCTGCGCGGCGAATGCGGCGCACGGCAGATCCCCGGCGCGACCCACATCCAGTACGCCTGCGCCGCGCCGCTGGTGTCCTCCGTCGTGTACGGGAGCCGGCCGTGAACACCATCGACCTCACCCCGCACCTCGCCGGTCTCGAAGCCGGGCAGCTGCGCGTGGCGCGGTGCCGGGCCTGCGGCGAGTCCCGCTTCCCGCCCAAACCGGTCTGCCCGCACTGCCGGGTCCACGGCGACATCGAGTGGTTCACCGCAGCCGGCACCGGCACGGTGTGGTCCTACGCCGTGTTCCGCAAGGCCTATTTCCCGCCGCCGGGACCGCAGCCGCCGTACGTCGTCGCGGTCGTGCTGCTGACCGAGGGCGTCAAGATCATCAGCAACGTCACCGGCGGCGACGTCCGCGTCGGCCTGCCCGTGACGGCTACGTTCGAGCGCGTGAACGGCACCCCGCTGGTGCGGTTCCGGCCCGCCTGAAGGAGTCCACTGTGGATCACTACCGGCTTCTCGACCAGGACACCCTGCCCGGGGTGCTGCGTGCCCTCGGCGAGCACTTCGGCGACCACGAGGCCGTGGCCGCCGCCGACGGCCGCGCCACCTTCGCCGGCCTGCTCGGCGCGTGTGAACGGATGGCTGCGGGCTACGCGGCCGCGGGACTGCGGCCGGGCGACCGGGTGGGCGTGCTGCTGCCCAACGGGCTGCGCTGGCTCACCGCGACCCTCGGCGCGCACCTCGCCGGTCTCGTCGCGGTCCCGGTCAACACCTGGTACCGCTCCTCCGAATACGCCTACGTGATCGAGCGGGCCGGGCTGCGCGCGGTCGTCACCGACGACAAGCTGTTCGGCCGCGACGTCCTCGCCGACCTCGCGCAGGCCGGGTACGGCGAGCTCTACGGCGAGTCCCGCCGCGACTACCTCGGCGCGCTCACCTGGCCCGCCGGCGCGGAGCTGCCCCCGGCGCTGCCCGCCGGCCCGCCCGTCGACGTGCCGGTCGGCCCCGGCGACCTGGCGGCGATCCTGTTCACCAGCGGTAGCACCGCGAAACCCAAACCGGTCCCGCTGCGCCACGGCCCGCTGGTGGCCAACCCCCGCGAGATCGGCCGCCGACAGCACCTGCGCCCCGGCGACCGGCTGTGGATCTCGGCGCCGTTCTTCTTCGGTTACGGCACGGCCAACGCCCTGCCCGTCGCCCTCACCCACGCCACCACGCTGTGCCTGCAGGAACGCCTCGACGGCGAGGAGGCGCTGGCCTTCATCGAACGGGAGCGCTGCACCGTCTACTACGGACTCGCGCCCACCACGCGGGCGCTGCTGTCCGCGCCGTCGTTCGGCAAGCGCGATATCTCCTCGTTGCGCACCGGCACGTGCGGGTTCACCGCCGAGGACAAGCGCCTGGTGATCGAGGAACTCGGCGTCACGCAGGTGTGCAGCATGTACGGGCTCACCGAAGGCTACGGGCACTCCACGGTCAGCGACGCGCTCGACCCGGTGGAGGTCAAGCTGAGTACCTGCGGCACCGCACTGCCCACGCAGCAGGTCCGGATCGTCGACGACGCCGGGCGGCCGTGCCCGGCCGGGGTGACCGGGGAGATCGAGCTGTCCGGCGCGGTGATCGACGGCTACCTCGACGCGCCCGAACTCGACGCCGAGGCCATCCGCCGCGGCGGCTGGTTCCGCACCGGCGATCTGGGGTGGCTCGACGAGCACGGCCGGCTGCACTTCGCCGGGCGGCGCAAGGAGATGATGAAGATCAAGGGCATCAACATCGCCCCAGCCGAGGTCGAGGACATCCTCATCGCGCACGAGGCCGTCGATCAGGCCTTCGTCATGGGCGTGCCCGGCGAGAACGGTGACGAGGTGATGGCCTGCGTGCTGGTGCCCCGCGACCCGGGCGCCGACCGGGACGGGCTCGTCGCCGACCTGACCGCCCACATCCGCGGACAGGCGGCCGGGTACAAGGTGCCGTCGCGGTTCGTGCTGATGACCGCCGCCGACCTGCCGCTCACCGACACCGGCAAGGTCAGCAAGCTGAAGCTGCGTGAGGTGTTCGATGCCTGACATCCGGTTGCTCACCAGCGGCGCGGGCTTCACCGAAGGTCCGTTGTGGACCAGCGACGGCCGCCTGCTCGTGACCAGCGTGTCCCGCGGACAGGTCCTCGAACTCGACCACCGCACCGGCGCCGTCGTGCGACGCGTCGAGACCGGCGGCGGCCCGAACGGGCTGGCCGAGGACGAGCACGGCCGGGTGTGGGTCGCCCAGAACGGGGGATCGGTGCGGCGGAGCAGCTCGCACCGCCCGGCCGCCGCGGGACTGCAGACCCTGCTCGGCGGCACCGTCCTGGACGCCCTCACCGCCGGGGTGCGCGCGCCCAATGACCTGGTCCGCGGCCCGGACGGGCGGATCTGGTTCACCGATCCCGGCAGCCCGCACGAGGAGGGCCCCGGCCAGGTGTTCGGCTACGACCCGCGGGACGGGCGGCTCGAGGTGGTCGCCGACGGGATCGGCTTCCCCAACGGGCTGGCCTTCCGCGGCGACCGGTTGATCGTCGCCGCGACCCGCGAACGCCGTCTGCTCGGTTACACCTGGGACGGGGCGTCCCTGCGCTTCGACGGTGTCCTCGCTGTCCTTCCGGGCGGCCCGGACGGCCTGGCGTTCGACGCCGACGGGCGGCTCTACGCGGCGCTGCCCGACGCCGACCGGATCGCCGTGCTCGACACCGACGGCACCCCACTGGCGCCCATCCGCTTCCCGGACGGCACCTTCCCGACCAACCTGTGCTTCGCGGGCCCGGCCCGCGACACGCTCATCGTTACGGCGGCCAAGGGCGGCCGGGTGCTCGCCCTCGACGGCGTCGCCACCGGACCCCGGCACCTCGTGCCGCCACCCACCACCGCGAGGACACACCATGCCTGAGCTGAGCACCGAAGAGCAGTTCATCGTCGACACCGTGCGGGACTTCGTGGACCGCGAGGTGCGGCCCGTGGCGCGGGAGCTGGAGCACGACAACGCCTATCCGGAGAAGCTCATCGAGGCGATGAAGGAGATGGGCATCTTCGGCTTGGCGATCCCGGCGCCGTGGGGCGAGGTCGCGGTGTCGATGCCGTGCTACGTCCAGGTCACCGAGGAGCTGGCGCGGGGCTGGATGAGCCTGGCCGGGGCGATGGGCGGGCACACGGTGGTGTCGAAGCTGATCGCCACGTTCGGCACGCCTGAGCAGCGGGACCGGTACCTGCCGCCGATGGCGACCGGGGAGATCCGGGCGACCATGGCGCTGACCGAGCCGGGTGGCGGATCCGATCTGCAGGCGATGACCACCACGGCCCGGCGCGAGGGGGACCACTACGTGGTCAACGGCGCGAAGACGTGGATCACCAACTCCCGCCGCTCCCAGCTGATTGCGCTGTTGTGCAAGACCGATCCGGCCGCCACGCCGCGGCACGCGGGGATGAGCATTCTGCTGGTGGAACACGGCGACGGGCTCACCGTGTCCCGTGATCTGCCGAAGCTGGGCTACAAGGGCGTGGAGAGCTGCGAGCTGTCCTTCGACGGGTACCGCGCACCGGTGGACGCGCTGCTGGGTGGCGCCGAGGGCGAGGGGTTCGCGCAGATGATGAAGGGCCTGGAAGTGGGCCGGATCCAGGTGGCGTCCCGGGCCCTGGGCGTGGGGCGGGCCGCGCTGGAGGATTCGTTGCGGTATGCCCAGGAGCGGGAGTCGTTCGGCAAGCCGATTTGGCAGCATCAGTCGATCGGGAATTATCTGGCGGATATGGCGACG